>LBIU01000157.1 GCA_000987445.1 Candidatus Accumulibacter adiacens
CCCTGCCCGGCTTCGGCAGGCTCGAAATCGCACCGGGCGGCAGCGACCTCGCGCAGCTCGGATGCCAGGAAAGCGCACTGCGCGACCGCCATGCTGCGCTGCTGCAGCGCCTGGGGCTCACCGACCTGGAGGATGGCGAAACCCGCCAGCAGTGCTACGCCGAGCGACTCGGCGAAGTCAAGACAGCCACCGCGACGCTGAAGGCCCTCGCTCCCAAGGGGGTCGACGCGCTGCGCGGCGAACTGGCCGGCCAACAGGCGCGCACCGGCGACATCGAAGCCAAGCTGCGCCAACTGCCACCGGCGGTCGACGACGCCTCCGCCTTGCCGTCGGTCGCCGAAGCGGAAGCGGCCGAAGGAGGCGCCGGGCAATCGCTGACGCAGATCAACGAGCAGCTGCACCAGGCGCAGCTCGCCGCCGCCAACGCCGCGACGAACTGCGTCGCAGCGACGCGGGAGCTGGCCAGTGCCAGGGCACTCCTCGATGCCCCCGCGCGCGCGGCGCGCGAAACGACAGCGAATCGCGACCTGGTCGACACCCTCGCGGAGCGGCACACCCTGGCGACGCGCATTACCGCCTTGCAGCAGCAGGTCAGCGAAGCACGGCCGGAGATCCTCAAACAGGACGTCGAGCGCTTCGCCAAGAGCGCCGAGCAGCACGAAAAGCGTTTCGGCGAGCGCCGCGACACGCTGTTGCGCCTGGAAGTCGAGTTGCAGGCAGCGGGGGCGCAAGGCCTCGAAGAGCGCAGTGCCGAACTGGCGCGCGATCTGGCACAGGCGCAGCGTCGCGCCGAAGAGCTGCGCCGACGCGCCGGCGCCCTCGACCATCTCCTGCAGTTGCTGCGCGACAAACGCCGCCTGCTGACCAGCAAGCTGCAGGCGCCGCTGCAAAAACACCTCAACCACTACCTGCAATTACTTTTCGCGCAGGCCAGCCTGGAAATCGACGAGAACCTCAGCCCCGGCCCGCTGACACGCGTTGGCGCCAGCGGCAGCGAGTCGGGCGCCTTCGAAACATTGAGCTTCGGCGCCCGCGAACAGATGGGCGTCATCAGCCGCCTGGCCTACGCCGACCTGCTCAGGGAAGCCGGCCGCCCGACACTGATCATCCTCGACGATGCGCTGGTGCATAGCGACGACGAACGCCTGGCGCAGATGAAGCGCGTCTTGTTCGACGCCGCGACGCGGCACCAGATCCTCCTATTCACCTGCCACCCGACGAACTGGCGCGACCTCGGGGTGGGAGCCAGATCGCTGGAGTCCTTGCGGGCGGCAGGCTAAGGATTCCACGAGCCGACGTCGCCCTCAATTTCTGCGCACCGCCGTGCCACTGACCGCCACCATCAGCATGCCGTTGCTTTCGCCAAGCACTTCGTAGTCGAAATCCAGCCCGACGATGCCATTGGCGCCCATTTCCTTGGCGGCCTCGATCATGTCCTCCACCGCCGCATCGCGTGCGCCGGACAGGGCGCGCTCGTAGCCTCCGGCGCGGCCACCCACCACGTCGCGAACCGACGAGAACAGATCCCGGAAAATGTTGGCGCCAATGATCGCCTCGCCATTCACGACACCCAGATACTTCTCGATGCGCATGCCGTCCGTTCCCGGCACCGTAACGAGAAAGAAATCCTTGTCCGCTTTCGAAAACCAGCCCATGCCGCCTCCTTGGTCAATCCTGTGCTGTTGAATGAGTCGCGTAATGTACCCCAAATCGACCGCTGATCTCGACCATCGCCCAACGGCCAGCGGTCAATACAACGCGCTGCGATCGCGTGCGCCGACAGCGAACCATCGCGGTCGTAGTGGCGCTCGCGAGTGTCGCTCAGGCCTGCTTGTCGGCCAGCACCGGGGCCGTGACGAAGCTGACCCCGAGTCGGAGCAGGGCGGCCTTGCCGCGCACGGTCAGGTCGCTGATGAAACGAAACTGCTGCCGCGCATCGATCGGATAGGCCTTCAAGCGATAGTGCGTTCCCCAGGGCTTTTCGTGCACGCTGACCATGATCGCGCCGTCGAAGAAAAGGTAGGGGCTGGTCAGGGCGACGTCCTGCAGGACCAGTTTTGCGGCCGCAGCATCGTGCGCGGGATGGAGATAGAAATCGGCCACGCACTGCAATTGGGGAAGACCGCAGTTGGCATTGAAGATCGGATCATTCCAGATACGCAGGTGCGGGATGCTGACCTGCGTATCGTCCGGGGTGACGATCTTCACCGTGCGCATGCCAATATGCTTTACTTCACCATAGATACCGTTGATCTCGATCCAGTCGCCATTGCGATAGGGCATTTCACCGACCACCACCACGCCGGCAATCAGGCTGCTGGCATAATCCTTCATCGCGAAACCCAGCGCCAGTCCGACCGTGCCAAGCAAGGCCACCATGTTCTGGAATGACGGCTCGATGATCAGAGGCACGACCAGCAGGAAAGCGGCCACCAGGATCGCCAGGCGCAGTAGCGGCACCATCGCCAGCAGATAGAGGCGACGTATGCCATGCAGCTGGTCGGCAAGCCACGGCACGAGCTTCTGCGCAACAACGATCAGCAGTGTCGCAACGGCCAGGATCAGCAACAACTCCAGCAGCGTACCCATGTCCAGCGTATTGAAGAGTCTTGCCAGTGTGGGAGTTTCCATGCTCAGGGCCTCAGAATTCATCTCTCAGGAAACCACGTCGGCGCAAGAACTCGCGGACCACGGCGTAAGCGGAGGCACTGATCTGCCAGCGCCCGCCCGCCAGGGCAACGACGCCGAAGGCCTGCAGTTGCAGCAGATGCGACGCAATGCGATGCTCGGGTTGCGGCAAGAGCTCGGGCAACACCGACACCGGCAAGCCATTGTGCAACAGCAGGGCGTGCAGGATGAAGGCCATGCCTTCACCTTTTTCGGCGGGCAAGGGAGACTCCTGCAAGCTCGCCGAGACCCAGACGGTCTCGGCAGCGGAATCATCAGCCGGTGCCCGCTGTGCGGCCCGGTCCGCTTCGTCCGACGGCTCCCGCTTTGGCTCGGGCGTCTGCTCCGCCGGGTGCTCCTGCTCGGGGAGAGACCTCAGCAATGCCCGCCAGGCAGTCCAGGCGACCCCGATATTGCCGCGGCTATGGACGGCCAGCTGAGTGACTTCCGGGCTGACTTCGGAATCGTCTGGCCCGCATGCGAGTCGTATCTCCTTGCCGGTCACGGCATTGCAGAAGCGCAGACAGCCGCCCTTCTCGCGTGACACCCGATTGCCCAGGTAGCGCGACAGACGCGCCCCGTCGAAGGCCTGCAGCGTAAGTGCGTCGGGCTGCGGCAGCGGCCAGACTTCCTGCAGGTAAACCCATGCCCAGCTGTCGCAGCCAATGACGCCGCGGCCCAGGGCCCCGCTCACCGCCTGGGCAAGAAAACGGCGCACGAGTCCGAGTCCGTCGGCGTGGCGCAGGTAGCAATGTTCGAGGTTCGGCAAGACCCACGGACGATCGCCGCTTGGCCAGCCTTCCAGCCAGCGCTCATCGCCGCCAAGAATCTGCTCCACGCTGGGTGCCACGACCTGGTGTACCCGGTGGCGGGCGGCCCAGTGGGCAAGGATCTCCGGATGGCCGCAATGCGGCTGCCCGACCACGAACCTGACCGGCCGCTCGGGCTTGCTGGCGTGCAACCAATCGGCCAGGGCCAGATCCAGCGCCGCCGCCGCACAACGCCAGTCGATTGGCCGCACGAGAGCCTGCAGACGCGAATCCGAGAGCATCCGCAGTTCATCTTCAGCCTTCACCGGCGTCTGTTCTTCCTTGTCGCCGCGCCGGAACAGGCGTTTAAAGGAAGTCCATTTTTCGAGTGCCGCGCTCGCGCCGACGGGATTCGGAAGACGGTAGTCGGCAACACGGACGAACTCCCACAGCGCAGGTAGCGATGCGCCAGGCTGCTTCTGCGATGAGAGGTCCTGGTCCATGATCATTGGCGAAGACGCTTCCCGCACCGATTCATTCACGATTTCCTGTTCCACCCGAAGTGTTGTTGGAAGACTGCACAATGGCAAGCGAAGGCTACCATGAACCAGATTCCGGACTGACGAACGACGCACGCGACAGGTATCGCGCAATCGTCAAGCACAATCGCCACCAGGAGCCAGCGCAGGTGAGGACGGCCGCGCATGGAGAGCGCCACTGCGGCGACGCAAGCTTCGACCAGGAAGTGTGCGGCGCGCGCTTCACGGACACCACACGCGACACGGCCGATCGCGGTCCACGTGGCGGTCGGCGCGGCCCGGAAGACGTCAATGGCAACGGTCGTCGAGCCGGCCCCGCTTCGCTTCAAGCGCCATCGCATCAGTGCGCTTGCCTTCTCCGGCAGCTTGCACGGTATGATGGCGCTCTCCACAGTCGTTTTACCGCGACAATCACACGCCGTATGGGAGTCAACAGCCGCATGAACCGCGTGGCCCGAAGGCGGCGACAACGCAGGTAGCCAGCGAATGCAGATCACCAATGTGCTTCTCGGCCTTGCGCTGAGCCTGGTTTCGGCGAGCGCCCAGGCCAGTATTTATGGTTACGTCGACGCGCAGGGCGTTGCCCACCTTGCCACCGAAAAGATCGATGCCCGCTACAAATTGTTCGCGCGCGGCGATGTCCTGCACCCGTCCGCATCCCCGGCAATCAGCGCCGAACGACGCGAGCTGCTGCGCTATTTGTCCCGTCATCCCAATCTGAAGAAGTTCGAGCCTTTACTGAAAGCGGCGGGCAGCGAATTCGCGGTCGATTCCGCCTTGCTCAAGGCAGTCATGGCGGCGGAATCAGGCTTCGATCCCGATGCGACATCCCCCAAGGGCGCCATTGGCCTGATGCAGGTCATGCCAGCCACTGCCGAGCGCTATGGCTTGCGCGGCGACGATCGAAAGACCCTGGAAGAGAAGCTGACCGACCCGAAAACCAATATTCGTCTCGGCGCGCGCTACCTGCGCGATTTGCAGCGCATGTTTCCGGATCAGCAGGATCTGGTGCTGGCTTCGTACAATGCCGGCGAAGGCGCCGTCCAGAAATACAACAACACCATTCCGCCCTATCCGGAAACCCGCAACTACGTGCAACTGGTCACGCAGATCTATCGGTGGTATCGACCCGAGGCAACGACACCTAGACTCAAGGCCAATATCGTCAGCACCGGGGTCAAGAGCAAGCGCCTTTCCCTGACCATTCCCGCACCAGGCGCAAACGCAAGCAAGCTCGACTGAATCAGAGCGGACCACTTTACATTTCGCCCTGTTCACCTTCCGGAAGCGACTTTTCAATCCGTCGTCGCTGCGGACACCTCAACGTGGCTGACAAAGGCCACCCCAAGCCGTACAGTTCTTGCCGTAGGATTCGGTCGAGAATATCCTAGCCAACAGTCCGTAGCTTTCTGCATGTCTTTCAGAACACCTCGGAGACAACATGAAAATCAGGAAAAACTATTATCAGGATCTCGTTGCCGACTATTCAAGACCCGGTCTTGTAGCGGAGCCCTTGCAGCGCGAATTGATCGAACTTGCTCTGAAGATCAACAAGCTGCAGGAAGAGTCGCCGCCAGCAATTGGCAACGACTATCCGATGTCGCAAATTGAACAGGAAAACAAGGAGTGGTGGCCGACGCATTGCGAAGCCTTGAGACAAGGCCGAGGAGACATTCTGACAGGGGAATACAGGCGGGAGCTGGTCTACTTCTGTCAGGATGGGCCCTATTATGGAATAGAAGAACAAAAGGTCAGAGAACAGCATTGGTGGGCGTTGATCGCTCAGCCAGGCGTGACCATGACCTGGCCCATCGTCATGTTTCACGAGGAATTCGTGTGGTTCGAATGGAGCTGCATGGACGATCAGACCAATGAAACCCTCGCCAAAGGAAGCGTCGCCTGGGTCAGGCGGGGCCATAGAGGCGGCTGCCGTTTCAAGGGCGAGCAATTGACATTCTATAGAGATGTCTTTTCGTCTCCGGAATTGCTGAAACGGATTACCCAGAATTGATTCCCCACGCTCAGCTCCCACGCGTCGAGGGGACTGGGCTTCTCCTTTTCTTGAAGCCGGCTGCTGATCGGCTGATATCGAATCGCCTGCAGCGCGCGAATTTTCCATCTCTCCTTGAGGGAGAAGGGTGGGCAGCTGTTCCGCAGGCGAGCACTTGCCCTTCGTCCGCGACGTCGTCGCTGACGAAGGATTATCCGACCTGACCACAAAGAGGACACGACTATGAGCCAACCACCCTACGCGAACGCAGTCTTGGATGACAAGGATCTGCAGGAAAAACTGACAGCGATCAACCCGAAGTACGGCCCCTGGGTAACCCGAGTGGCTGGCGAGGTGTGGGGACTACCCCTGATCGACCAGAAGACCAAGGCTTTGATCGCCCTGACATCGGACGTTGTCAACCAGAGCCCGCTCGGGGGTCCTGGTAGTGCCTTCGCAGCACACGTCCATATTTCCCTCGCCCAAGGGGCCACACGAGAAGAAATCGAAGAGTTGTTCCTTTTTCTAACGGTGTATGCCGGTTTCAACAAGATGGTTGGCTGTTTTGCAGCCCTCAACGAGCTGCTGGACGACAAGTCCTAGCAGCCTGCCGAAGCTGACGCCGGCAAGGCCGGCGCAGTTCACCTGACTTGATCCGGCGCATGCCTTCACCACTGCCAATCCCGAAGAAGAGAGACCATGAATACACTCAAGGGCGAATCCGTTTTCGTGTCCGGTTCATCCAGTGGCATCGGAAAGGCCATCGCCACCAAGTTTATCGAGCAAGGCGCCAAGGTAATCGTGCACAGTCGCTCGGAATCCCGAGCGATCGAAACCAGAGATGAAATCAAAGCGGCCGGGGCCGTCTGGGGTGATCTCTCCAGCACCGAGGAAACCAAGGAAATGCTGGCGCATCTGGAAGACTTCGCGCCGATCGAGGTCCTGATCAACAATGCCGGCATCTTCAGCGTTGAAGACTTCTTCAAGCTCGAAGACGAAGTCTGGCTCCGGTACTATCAGACAAACGTCATGAGCATGGTCCGCCTCTGCCGAGCCTTGATGCCCGGAATGCTCGCTCGCGATTCCGGGACCATCATCAATGTCGCCAGCGAGGCAGGCGTCAAGCCCCTGCCCCAGATGATTCATTACTCGATGACAAAGACAGCGATGATCTCCATCTCGCGCGGTCTCGCCGAACTGACCAAAGGCAGCAGGGTCCGCGTGAACAGCCTGCTTCCCGGTCCGACCTGGACCAGCGGAGTGGCAAGCTACTTCGACGGCCTCGCTCAGCAGGAAGGACGCCCGCTTCAGGAAATTCTGGACAACTACTTCAAGGAACACGAACCCACCTCGCTCATCCAGCGCTTCGTCACTGTGGAAGAAGTCTCTGCTGCCGCGCTGTTCCTTGCTCAAAACGGCGCGGTCAACGGCAGCACCCTGCGCGTGGAAGGCGGAATCATTCGCTCGATTTAAATCTCAAGACCGACCGACATGTGGCCCGTAGCACTGGTCGCAGACGCGTAGGGCTACACGCGACGTCCTTGCTCGACTTCCATGCCGGACGCTCAGTTTTGCGACTTGCATGCACTTTCTAGCGTCAATACCTGACCTCATTGACCTTATAAACGCGACCCGGCG
>LBIU01000158.1 GCA_000987445.1 Candidatus Accumulibacter adiacens
GTCTGCGAAGAAAGCGCACGGCTTCCGTCGCGCGCCGGCACATCCACTAACGGCCCTGGTTATGCTCCAGGGCTACAACGCGTTATCATGAACTTCCGTCGGCGTGGCGTGCTTGGGCGGTGAAGCGCGTTGCCTGGCCCCGGAACAAGCAATGCGCCTGCGTTGTCGGAACTGGCTGTCCCGTCGGGTGCGATGGTTTGATTGGCTGCTTTGCCCATCGGCAAAACAGCCGGTGTGTGCCGTGCCCATCCCGTGTCGCTAGCTCACTATGGAGGCCTAGCCGTCGTCTAGGCCGTGCAAGGGCCCATTCATGCTCAACAGGCTGCGAACCTTCTTTTTGAGGAAATCGGTGCTCAGCGCCGTGTTTCTGCTCGCGCTCTACCTGCTCGGCGGCTTCTTCGCCTTGCCGGCAATCGTCAAGTGGCAGGTCGAGAAACAGGTGCACGCGCAACTCGGCCACTCGATCAGCGTTGGCGACATGCGCTTCAATCCGCTGCTGTTGAGGTTCGAGGTCGACGACCTCGCCTTTGCCGACCCCGACGGGCAGCCACTGCTGGGGTTCAAACGCCTGCTGGTCGATTTCGAGCTGCGCAGCCTCATCGATCGCGCCTGGACTTTTTCCGAAGCACGCCTCGAGGCCCCGGTTCTGCACTTTGCCCTCGACAAGGACGGCCGGCACAACTTCGCGCCTCTGCTCGAACGCCTGCCGGAAAGCGAGCCCGATCAGGAAGATGCAGGCCTGCCGCGCTTCATCGTCCAGCGCCTCGCGGTGACCGACGGTCGCCTCGATTTCTCGGACCAGCTGCTCGAAGAGCCGCTGGTTACGCATATCGAGCCGCTATCGCTCGAGATCGACAATCTCTCCAGCTTGCCCGAGCAGGCCGCCAGCTACCGGCTTTCGGCGCGGACGGCTGTCGACGAGGCGTTCGAGAGCAGCGGTGAACTGGCGCTCAACCCGATCGCCGCGAAGGGGCGGCTGACCCTGAGTGCTTTGCAGCTGGCGACCGTGGCCAGGAGTGCGCCGCGTCTGCTGGCCATCGACTCGCCGGCAGGGAAAGTCGATTTCGGCGCCCGCTTCGACCTCGCGGTCGATGCTGGCGGGGTGCTCGCCGGTGTCGTGGAGGATCTCGATTTCGACATCGCGGGCTTGTCCCTCGGCGCCACCGGTGCGGATTCGCCGCTGCTGGCCCTGGAAACGCTGTCCTTGAAGCAGGGACGGGTCGACCTCGCTGCACGCGAAGCACGGCTGGCCACATTCCGCCTGGCGAAAGGCCGCGTCGCCGTCGCCTTCGACGACGATGGCAAGCTCAACTGGCAAAAACTGTTGCGCGCCGCCGCGCCAGAGCCTGAAGAGAAGGCTGCGGCAGCCGCGTCGGTCGAGGTGGGCGGGGAGTCGGAGCTGGCGGCGGCAGACGCGCCTGAGAAGGCGCAGGAGAAAGCGCCTGAAAAAGCGCCCACCGAGCAGGAAACGACTTCGCTCGCTGCCGCGAAAACGGAAACGGTCGCTGCACCCGAGACTGCGAGCGCGGCGATACCCGGAGAAACGACTGCTGCGATAGCGACGGAGACGAGCGCAGCCGCTGCCGACGCGCCGGAGGCGGCCGCGCCAGGCGCGTGGCGAGTGCTCATCGATAATGCCGAAATCTCCGAGGTCGAGTTCGGCTATGCCGATCCGGCGCAGGCGCTGGCCATCGACGTTGCCGCGCTGGCTTTCGCGACCTCGCCGTCGATCGAGTTGGCGATGGCGGGAACGCGCGTCGAGCTGGCGCAGCCGAAGCTGGCACTGAGCGGGACGCGACTGAAGAGCGGCGCGAATTCGCTGGCGTTTCCCGACGGCGCGGTCGCGGCCGGGAAGATCGCCATGCGCATCGCCGATGCGCGTTTCGACCTCACGATCGACAAGCCACAAACAAGCTTCGACGGGCTGAAGGCGCAGAGCGGGGCCGACGGCGTCGATCTGGGCAAACTGGCGATCGGCAGCGAGACGCTGTCGCTGGCGCAGGGTGACGGCACTCTGCGCATCGACGCGGCTGCGGCGCAGGTCTCGATGGCCGGCCTTGCCGCACGTCAGGGCGCCGATCGCCTCAAATGGCAGGACGCGAGCCTCGATGTGCGCGCCATTGCCGCCACCCTGGCCGGCTCGTCCGCCTCGTCCGCCGCCTCTGGCCTGAAACTGAGCTTTGACGATGTGGCGCTGAAATTGAAGGCGCTCGGTGCCGTTGCCCAGGGCGCGTCGTCCGAAGTGGCGCAGATTGCGGCGGCCAGCCTTGGTGCCAAGTCGCTGGTGGTCGCGCTGCCCGACGGTCCGCTCGACGTGACCGGCGATGGCCTCAGCCTGGCGCTCTCGGAGGCCGTTTTTCGCAGCCCTGCCGATCCCGCGACCGAAATGGTCCGCTTCGCGCGCACGAACGTCACTGGCGGCGCGCTGCGCCTGAAGGAGCGGGTGTTCAGCGTCGACAAGCTCGTTGTTGCCGATGGCAAGGCGCAGACCTGGCTCGATGCCGAGGGCAGGTTCAACGGGCTGGTCGTGACCCGCGGTGCCGCCGACGTGGCGGTCGAGGCCGCGGCCGCGGCCGAGGGTGACGCCTCGGCGGCCGAAGTTGCCTGGCGAGTGGCCGTCAAGTCGGTCGAGGTGGACAACTATGCGCTCGGCTTCGAAGATCGCAGCGGCGGACCGCCGCTGGCGGTTGGGCTGGAGGCGATCCGCGCACGCGTCGCCGGTTTCGCCACCGGGGTCAGCACGCCAATGCAGGTCGAGCTCAAGGCCAGGGTGGTCAGCGGCGGGGAGATCGAGGCCAAGGGCAGCGTTCGCGTCGACAACGGCAGCTCGGACCTGCAAGTGAAGCTGGCGGCCATTGCTTTGTCGCCGGTGCAGCCTTACCTGTCGGAGGTCGCCGAACTGACTCTGGCGTCGGGCACGCTGTCGACTGCCGGGCGTTTGCGCTACGGCGACCCGGCCGCCGATGCCAAGCTGGCCTACAAGGGCAGCTTTGCGGTCGACAAGCTGCAGATCGACGAGATCGAGCCGAAGCGGCCCTTCGTCACCTGGGAGGCGCTGGCGACCGACGATCTGCTGCTGAGTGTCGAGCCGAACCGCCTGGACATCGGCGAACTGCGGCTGGTGGCGCCGGACGGGCGCTTGATCATCGCCGAGGATCAGTCGATGAATCTGACCGACGTTCTGAAAAAGCCCAAGGGCGACGAGCCCGCGGCGGCGGCCGACGAGGCCGCTGGCGAGAAAGTCGCTGCAGGTGCCGCCGAAGCGGCGGCAGCCGACGGCGACGCGCCGGTGGATGATCCTTTCCCGGTCAGCATCGCCCGCATTCGCATTTCCAAGGGCGTGCTCGAGTTTGCCGACCTCAGTCTGCGACCGCAGTTCGGTACGCGCATGCATGAACTGAAAGGGGTGATCACCGGTCTGGGGACCGATCCGGCGCGTAGCGCCAAAGTGCAGCTCGACGCCAACGTCGACAAGTACGGGTCGGCGAAGATTCGCGGGCAGATCAGCGTCTTTCGTCCGGCGAAGCTGACCGATATCGAGATGACTTTCCGCAACCTGACGATGAGCTCGCTGTCGCCCTACGTCGTCAAATTCGCGGGCCGCAGGATCACCGGTGGGCAACTGGCCCTCGATCTGCAGTACAAGGTCAAGGACAGCAAGCTGCGTGGCGAGAACAAGATCGTTCTCAAGCAGGTGAAACTCGGCGAGCAGGTCGATACGCCCGGTGCAGCGGACCTGCCGCTCGATCTGGCGATCGCCATCCTGAGTGACTCGAAGGGGGTCATCGACATTGGCCTGCCGGTCAGTGGCGATCTCAATGACCCTGAATTTTCCTACGGGGCGGTGATCGGCAACGCTTTCGGCAATCTGATCGCCGGCATCGTTACCGCGCCGTTCCGGGCGCTCGGCGCGCTCTTCGGGGCCGGTAGCGACGCCAAACTCGACAGCATCGACTTCGAACCCGGCCGCGCCGCGCTGGCACCGCCCGAGCGCGAAAAACTGGCCGCCGTCGCCAATGCAATGAAGGAGCGCCCGACGCTGACCCTGGTGGTGCCGCCTGCGCAGTCGGCTGAAGTCGACACGCCAGCGCTCAAATCGCTCGCGGTGCGCACGGCCATCGTGGCGCGGATGGGCCTGGAATTGACGCCCGGCGACGATCCGGGTCCGGTCGACGCGGCGAATCCGCGCGCACAGGCGGCGATCGAGGCCGTGTTCAGCGAGCGCTATGCCCCCGAGGTGCTGGCGCTGGTGAAGCAGCGTGCAGTGGCCGCGGTGCCGGCGGGCAAGTCGCCTGCCGGGAAGTCAGCCGCGGGGTCGCCGCCGGCTTTCTATCAGAGCCTTCTCGATCGCATGATCAAGGAGCAGCCGGTCTCCGACGAGGCGCTGGCAGAGCTGGCTACGCGGCGCGGTGAAGCGATCGTCGCCGAGGTCAGCGGTGCCGACGGCGTGGCCGCCAAGCGCGTGCAGCTCGGCAAGGCACGCCCGGCCAGCGCAGCCAGTGACAAGGCGGTTACCTTGCAGCTCGAACTCGAGGTCGCCAAGTGAAGCCAGCCATCGATGCCGGTTTGCTGAGTCGTCTGGAAGACAACATCTGGGGTCGCCACGAAGGAGAGGGTCTGTCCCTGTGGCAGGCGCGCGGCATGCGCGTCTTGCGCACGATCCTGCTGCTGGTGCGCGATGTGGTGAATGGGCAGTTGACCCTGCGCGCCATGAGCCTGGTCTATACGACGCTGTTGTCGATCGTGCCCCTGCTGGCCTTGAGTTTTTCGGTACTCAAGGCCTTCGGCGTGCACAACCAGATTCAGCCGATGCTGCTCAAGTTTCTCGAGCCGCTCGGGAAAGAGGGGGAGGAGATCGCGGCCAACATCATCGCCTTCATCCAGAACATGAACGTCGGCGTACTCGGTGCCCTGGGCCTGGCCTTGCTGCTGTACACCGCCATCTCCCTGATGCAGAAGATCGAGGAATCGCTGAACTACATCTGGCACATTCACCGTCACCGGCCGCTTGCCGATCGTTTCAGCCGCTACCTGAGCGTGCTCATGGTCGGTCCGATACTGGTCTTCGCGGCGCTTGGCATCACGGCCACGGTGATGAATGTCGAGACCGTGCGCGAGATGCTGGCGATCGAGATGTTCGGGCAGCTGGTGCAGACGATCAGTCGCCTGATGCCCTATCTTCTGGTCATTGCGGCCTTCACCTTCATTTACATGTTCATCCCCAACGCCCGTGTCCGTCTGCTCCCGGCGCTGATCGGCGGCATCGCCGGGGGCGTCGCCTGGCAGACGGCCGGTTGGGGATTTGCCACCTTCGTGGCCAGCTCGAACCAGTACGCGGCGATCTACTCGAGCCTGGCGATCCTGATTCTGTTCATGATCTGGCTCTATTTGAGCTGGCTGATCCTGCTTTTTGGTGCCAGTGTCGCTTTCTACGCACAGCATCCGGAGTACCTCTACGCCGGTGCCGGCGAACCGCGACTGAGCAACCGCATGCGCGAGCGCCTGGGGTTGGCGACCATGACCCTGGTCGCTGGCCGCTTCGTCGCCGGCGAGCGCATGCCCTCGCTGAACGAATTCATTCGCCTGCTGCGGATGCCGCGCTATGTTCTGCAGACCGTGCTCGATGCCCTGGAGGGCGAGAAACTGCTCCTGCAAAGTGGCGACGATCCGCCGCTCTACCTGCCCGGACGTGACCCGGCGCTGATCAGCGTGGTGCAGGTTCTGGAGACGGTGCGCAGCGCCGGTGAGGAACGCTTTTTCACACCCGCTGGCTTGCCGGCCTTGCCGGCGGTCGACGAGGTGTTCGCGCGCATGCGGCAGGCGCTCGAGGCGACGGTTGGCGGCATCAGCCTGCGCGAGCTGGCCGCGCAGGGGACGGCGATCATGCCGCCCGCTGCGCCCGAGCAGGCGATCGACCGGGTCCGGGTCGTCGAAGAGGAAGCCTTGCCGGAGGGCGCTGACGTCGCCGAAGGCAGCGCCAGCCCCGAGCCTACAGCAGCTCTTCCAGACGCAGGCGGACGATCGTCCCCTTGACGGCGGCCAGCGAAGCGATGCGGACAATCGCCGCGTCGATGTTTCTTTCGCGCGTCTGGTGGGTGAGCATGATGATCTCGGTCTGTTCTTCGCCTTCGCCAGGTTCGCGCTGGATCATGGCGTCGATCGAAATCTCCTGATCGGCGAGAATGCGCGTCACGTCGGCAAGCACGCCGGGCCGATCGTCCACCCGCAGACGCAGGTAATAGCTGGTGATGACGTCGGCCATCGGCAGAATCGGCAGATCGACCATCGCGTCGGGCTGGAAGGCGAGATGCGGCACGCGGTGCTCCGGGTCGGCGGTGTGCATGCGCGTGACATCGACCAGGTCGGCGATCACGGCCGACGCCGTCGGCTCCGCGCCGGCCCCCTTGCCGTAGTAGAGCGTCGGGCCGACGGCGTCGGCCTTGACCAGGACGGCGTTCATTGCACCTTCGACATTGGCGATCAAGCGCTTCGTCGGGATCAGCGTCGGATGCACGCGTAGCTCGACGCCTTCGCTGGTGCGCTTGGTGATGCCGAGCAGCTTGATGCGGTAGCCGAGCTGTTCGGCGTACTTGATGTCGGCCGCATCGAGCTGGCTGATGCCTTCGATGTGCGCCTTCTCGAAACTCATCGAATTGCCGAAAGCGATCGCCGACATGATGCTCAGCTTGTGCGCCGCGTCCACGCCTTCGACGTCGAAGGTCGGATCGGCCTCGGCGTAGCCGAGACGTTGCGCTTCCTTGAGCACCACCTCGAAGGACAGCCCCTTGTCACGCATCTCCGAGAGGATGAAGTTGGTGGTGCCGTTGATGATTCCGGCGATCCATTCGATGCGGTTGGCGGTCAGCCCTTCACGCAGCGCCTTGATGATCGGGATGCCGCCGGCGACGGCGGCTTCGAAGGCGACCATCACACCCTGCTTCTGGGCCGCGGCAAAAATCTCGTTGCCGTGCTTGGCGAGCAGCGCCTTGTTGGCGGTCACCACGTGCTTGCCGTTGGCGATCGCCTGCAGGACCAGCTCCTTGGCGACGCCGTCGCCGCCGATCAGTTCGACGATGATGTCCACATCCGGGTCGCTGACCACCGCAAAGGCGTCGTCGGTGACCCGGCAGCTGCCGTCGGTCAGCTGGCGGGTACGTTCGAGATTTCGGTCGGCAACGACGCTGACCTGAATGGGCCGGCCGGCACGACGGGCGATCTCCTCGGCGTTGCGCCTGAGTACCGAGTAGGTGCCGCCACCGACGGTGCCGATTCCGAGAAGTCCAACATTGATAGGTTTCATAGAGCAGCCAGGAGGTGAGGTTGAGGGACTAGGGCGGAAACAAGAAAATGCGGGAAAACCGTGGCCTACGCCATGGCGGGAGCGGCCGCGCGTTGACGATAGCCTTCCAGAAAACGTGCGATACGCACTATTGCGTCGCGGAGGTCGTCTTCGTGCGGCAGGAAAACCAGGCGAAAGTGATCGGGATGCGGCCAGTTGAAGCCGCTGCCCTGGACCAGCAGCACGCGCTCCTTCTGCAACATCTCGGCGATGAACTTCTGGTCGTCGCGGATCGGATAGACCTTCGGGTCGAGGCGCGGGAACATGTACAGCGCGGCTTTCGGCTTGACGCAGCTGACGCCGGGGATGGCCGTGATCAGCTCGTACGCCAGATCTCGCTGGCGGCACATGCGCCCGCCCGGCGCAACCAGGTCGTCGATGCTCTGGTAGCCGCCGAGGGCGGTCTGGATGGCATGCTGGCCGGGGACGTTCGAGCACAGGCGCATCGACGCCAGCATGTCCAGGCCCTCGATGTAATCGCGCGCCTCACGCAGATCGCCGGAAACGACCATCCAGCCGGCACGATAGCCGCAGGAACGATAGTTTTTCGACAGCCCATTGAAGGTCACGGTGAGCACGTCGGTCGACAGCGAGGCGATCGCCGTATGCGTCGCACCATCGTAGAGCACCTTGTCGTACACCTCGTCGGCGTAAATGATCAGGTTGTGCTGGCGGGCGATGTCGACCATTTCAAGCAGCACGTTCTCCGGATACAGGGCGCCGGTGGGGTTGTTCGGATTGATCACCACCAGTGCGCGCGTGCGCGGCGTGATCTTGGCGCGCAGATCCTTGAGATCGGGCAACCAGTCGCGGCCTTCGTCGCAGAGATAGTGGCGCGGCGTGCCGCTGGAGAGACTTACCGCGGCGGTCCACAGGGGGTAGTCCGGCGTCGGTACGAGCACTTCGTCGCCAGCATTGAGCAGCGCGTTCATGGCCATCACGATCA
>LBIU01000159.1 GCA_000987445.1 Candidatus Accumulibacter adiacens
ATCGCCGGCCGTATCGCTGCCATCAACTTCAAGGATGGCGTCGCGGTCGGCAAGGGCGCGCTGCTGCTTGAACTGGACGCGGCGACGCAGGCGGCCGAGTTCGACCAGGCCAAGGCCGGTCTGGCGCTGGCCCAGGCCAATTACCAGCGCACGCAGGACCTGTTCGCGAAGAAGTTCATCAGCGGGCAGGCCCTGGACAATGCCCAGGCGGCACTGAAAGTGCAGGATGCGACGCTGGCACTGGCGCAGGCCAAGCTCGACAAGACGCGTATTCGGGCGCCGTTTTCCGGAGTGGTCGGCATTCGCAATGTCAGCGTCGGCGACTATGTCAAGGAAGGGCAGGAACTGGTCAATATCGAGGACATCGCGACGCTGAAAGTCGATTTCCGCCTGCCGGAGTCCTACCTGCCGCAACTCAGTCCGGGACAGCAACTGGAACTCAGCAGCGACGCCTTGCCGGGCCAGCTGTTCACTGCGGTTCTCGAAGCGATCAATCCGCTGGTCGAAGCCAGCGGTCGGGCCATTTCCTTGCGCGCGCGGCTGGCGAACAGCGAGCTGCGGTTGCGCCCCGGGATGTTCGTTCGCGTGCGCCTGATCTTCGAACGGCGTGAGAATGTGCTGCTGATTCCCGAGCAGGCCCTGGTCCCGGACAGCACGGCGCCTTACGTCTTTCGCGTCGTCAATGGGCAGGCGCAGCGCGTAGCCATCAAGACGGGCCTGCGCCGCAATGCCCAGGTCGAAGTGGTCGAGGGCCTGAGTGCCGGCGACGAGGTGGTCACCGCGGGCCAGCTGAAGTTGCGCGATGGCGCTCCCGTACGCGCGCTCGACCGTGCCGCGCCCGGCGGGGCGCCGGCGGGCAGCGGCGCGGCTGCGCCAGGGCCCGAGCGGGCGGCAGCGAGCAATGACCAGGCGGGCAGCCCGGCGGGTTCCGGGAAATGAAGATCTCCAGTCTGTGTATTCGGCGGCCGGTCTTCGCGAGCGTGCTGTCGCTGGCGATCATGCTCGTCGGGCTGGTTTCCTACACCCGTCTGCCGGTGCGCGAATACCCGAAGATCGACGAGCCGGTGGTGACCGTCACCACCAGCTATCGCGGTGCCTCGGCCGAGATTGTCGAATCGCAGATCAGCAAACCGCTGGAGGACTCGCTGGCCGGTATCGAGGGGGTCGATGTGATTACTTCGATCTCGCGCCAGGAGAACAGCCAGATTTCGGTGCGCTTCAAGCTGGAGCGCAATCCGGATTCGGCGGCAGCGGATGTCCGCGACCGCGTCTCGCGGGTACGCAACCGCTTGCCGACGGCCATCGATGAGCCGGTGATTGCCAAGGTCGAAGCCGACGCCAACCCGATCATCTGGCTCGCTTTCTCGTCCGACCAGCACTCGGCGCTGGAAGTCACCGATGTCGCCAACCGCATCGTCAAGCCCCGCCTGCAGACCCTGCCCGGTGCCGCCGACGTGCGCGTCTTCGGCGAGCGCAGGTACGCCATGCGCATCTGGCTCGATCGCGATCGCCTGGCGGCCTTCAATCTGACACCGCAGGATGTCGAGGATGCCTTGCGTCGGCAGAATGTCGAAGTACCGGCCGGGCGCATCGAAAGCCAGAGCCGCGAGTTCTCGGTGGTCGCCAGGACCGATCTGACCCAGCCCGAGCAGTTCGCCGAGATCATCGTCAAGCAGGCCAGCGATGGCAAGGGCAGCTACCCGGTGCGTATCGCCGATCTCGGGCGGGTCGAGATCGGCGCCGAGTCCGAGCGCAGCAGCGTCCGTTTCAATGGCCGCCCGGCGGTTGCGCTCGGGGTCATCAAGCAGGCGACGGCCAATCCCCTCGATCTGTCGAAGGCGCTGCGCGCCGAACTGCCGAAAGTGATCGACGAATTGCCGCAGGGCATGACGGTGAATATCGCCTACGACTCGTCGGTGTTCATCGCGCGCTCGATCGACGCGGTTTTCGAGACCATCGGCGAGGCGATGCTGCTGGTGCTGCTGATCATCTTCCTGTTTCTGCGCAATTTCCGGGCGACGCTGATTCCGCTGGTGACCATTCCGGTGTCGCTGATCGGCGCTTTTGCGTTGATGCTGATGCTCGGCTTCAGCATCAACACCCTGACTCTGCTGGCGCTGGTGCTGGCCATTGGCCTGGTCGTCGATGATGCGATCGTCGTCCTCGAAAACATTTACCGGCACATCGAAGCGGGCATGCCCCGACGGCAGGCGGCCCTGCAGGGTGCGCAGGAGATCGGTTTCGCGGTGGTGGCGATGACCATTACCCTGGCTGCCGTCTATGCGCCGGTGGCCTTCATGACCGGTCGTACCGGCAAGCTGTTCGTCGAGTTCGCCCTGACCCTGGCCGGCGCGGTGCTGGTCTCGGGCTTCGTCGCCCTGACCCTGTCGCCGATGATGTGTTCGCTGTTGCTGAAGCACGAGACGCGGCACGGCAAGGCCTACGTCTGGGTCGAGAACCTCTTCAAGGGGCTGACACGGGGCTATCGCCGCGCGCTGACCCTGGCCCTGCAAAGGCGCTGGCTGGTAATGCTGGTTTTCGCCGTGGTCGCGGGATCGAATGTCTTTCTGCTCAAGGCATTGAAATCGGAGCTGGCGCCAGTCGAGGATCGGGGTATCATTCTCGGCGTCTTTCTGGCACCGGAAGGCGCAACGCTGGACTATACCGACAAGTATGCCCGGCAGCTTGAAGACATCTACGCCCAGACCGAGGATGTCGAGCGCTACTTCGTCGTTGCCGGCAATCCGACCGTCAGTCAGGGCATCTCCTTTGTCGGTCTGAGCGACTGGAACGAGCGGCCGCGCAACTCGGCGGCGGTGGTCAAGGAGTTGTTTCCGAAGTTCATGGGCATTCCCGGCGTCCTGGCTTTCCCGGTGCTGCCACCGTCGCTGGGCCAGAATCCGCGTGAGCGCCCGGTCAATTTCGTCATTCTGACCTCGGCGTCGTATGCCGAACTGGAACAGATGACCGGCAAGATTCTCGAAGAGGTGGCCAGGAATCCGGCGTTCACCAACGTCGATACCGATCTCAAACTGAACAAGCCCGAGCTGTCGGTGCTGGTCAATCGTGACAAGTCCTCCGATACCGGTGTGCAGATCGAGACCGTCGGCCGCACCCTGGAAACGATGCTCGGTGGCCGCCAGGTGACGCGCTTCAAGCGCGAGGGCGAGCAGTACGATGTGATCGTCCAGGTCGCCGGCAGCGATCGTGCGACGCCTTCCGACATCCGCGATATCTTTGTCCGCGCCAAGGATGGCAGCATGATTCCGCTGGCCAATCTGCTGACCGTCGACGAGACGGTCAGTCCTCGCGAACTGAACCATTTCGGGCAGCGTCGGGCGGTGACGATCACCGCCAATCTGGCGCCCGGCTACAGCATGGGTGACGCCCTGAACTTCCTGGAGGAAACGGCCGGGCGTGTTCTGCCGGCTGGCTATGCGGTCGACTATGCGGGCCAGTCGCGCGAGTTCAAACTCTCCTCGTCGTCGCTGGCGCTGACCTTTGTGCTGGCGCTGGCCTTCATCTATCTGGTGCTCGCCGCCCAGTTCGAGAGTTTTCGCGATCCCTTCATCATCATGCTGACGGTGCCGCTGTCGATGACCGGGGCGCTGCTGGCGCTGCTGCTCAGCGGCGGGACGCTCAATGTCTATAGCCAGATCGGGCTGGTGACGCTGGTCGGCCTGATCACCAAGCACGGCATTCTGATCGTCGAGTTCGCCAACCAGTTGCTGGCGCAGGGGCGGGCAGCCAGGGAGGCGGTGATCGAGGCTTCGGAACTGCGTCTGCGGCCGATTCTGATGACCACCGGGGCGATGGTGCTGGGGACCATCCCGCTGGCTCTGGCCAGCGGCGCAGGTGCCGAGAGCCGCCAGCAGATCGGCTGGGTGATCGTCGGCGGTCTGCTCCTCGGCACTTTCTTCACGCTTTTCGTCGTGCCCACCGTCTACACCCTGCTGGCCCGGCGCAAGGCGGAGGATGGTCAACACGCGCAGCTGTCAACCGTAGACGCGGCTTGAGAGGCCTTGGCGACCTTGCTGATCAGCGCTCACCGGCTGGCGGCCGGTTTTCTTTCGTAGCGCAGGCGAGTATGCTGTCGAGCTAAGTGCTTGGCGGTCGTGCGCTGGCCTTGCCTGCCGTGAAAGGGTGCTCATGAATCTCGAGAAGGTGATTTTCGGTTTCTTCATCGTTCTGGCGGCAACGCTGAACTTCGGCTTCTTCATTGGCGATATCGACAATCCGACGCACCATCACATCTATGAGCTGTTTGCCGCGATCGTCGTCAACCTGATCGCCACCGTCCTGAAGTTCGGCGACCGCACGCAAATCGGCGCGGTGCATCTGTCGACCAGTCTGGTCGCCGACCTGCAATTGGTGGCCGCCGCCTGCGTATGGGCCATCGCCGTGCATGTGACCGGTGAGGGAATGTCGCCCGACGTCACCACCAGCGTCGTTTCACTCAGTGGCGGGGCCTTGCTGGCGAACGTCGTCTCGCTGGTGTTGCTGATTGCGGAAACGGTGATGTTGCGACGCTGATGGCGGCGCCGGAATGAATACCAGCATCTTTTTCCTGGCACTGCGGCGAATGCGTGTGCCGCTGATCGTGCTGATCGTCCTCTATGCGGTGTCCACGCTCGGCCTGACGCTGGTTCCCGGCATCGATGCGCAAGGCCAACCGACACCGCCGATGAGTTTCTTTCACGCCTTCTATTTCGTCAGCTACACGGCGACGACGATCGGTTTCGGCGAAATCCCGGCGGCCTTCTCCGACGCCCAGCGGATGTGGGTCACGGTGTGCATCTTCCTGTCGGTGATCGGCTGGTCCTATTCGATCATCAGTCTGCTGGCGCTGGTCCAGGACAAGGGTTTTCAGCAGGTCTTGCAGACTGGCCAGTTTGCGCGCCGGGTCAGGCACCTTGGCGAGCCCTTCTACATCATCTGTGGTTGCGGGGAGACCGGATTGCTGATCGCGCGCGCGCTCGATCGCAGCGGTCTTCGCGTGGTGGCGCTCGAGCGCAACGAGGCGCGTATTCAGGAGCTCGAACTCGAGGACTTCGCCGCCGACATTCTGGTCATGGGTGCCGACGCGGCGCAGCCGCAGAACCTGATCCTCGCTGGCTTGAAGCACCGCAGCTGTCGCGGTGTGCTGGCGATCACCGACGACGATTCCGCCAATCTTGCGGTGGCGATTGCCAGCCGGCTGGTCAATCCACGCCTGATGGTTGTGGCACGCGTTGCCAGTCCGGCGGTTGAGCGCAACATGATGTCCTTCGGGACACATTACGTGGTCAATCACTTCGAGAAGTTCGCCGACTATCTGGCGCAGGCGATTCATTCGCCAAGCTGGTTCCGCCTGGTCGAGTTGCTCACCGGACTACCGGGCCAGGAAGTCCCCGAACGGCACGATCCGCCGGTGGGCGACTGGGTGGTGTGTGGCTATGGCCTCTTTGGGCAGGCGGTGGTCCGCAACCTGGAGAGGCAAGGCGTCAGCCTGACGGTCATCGCGCCGGAGCAGAATTTGCCGGTCACGGTTCGCCACATCGTCGGCCACGGCATGGAGGCGGAGCCGCTGCGGCTGGCAGGGATAGAAACCGCGGTGGGAATCGTTGCCGGCGGCGACAACGATACCAACAACCTCTCGATCGCGATGACTGCCAAGGAGATCAACCCGGAGCTCTTCGTCGTGGTGCGTCAGAACCGGGTGGCCAACGAGGTCCTGTTCGACGCTTACGACGCCGACTTCACGATGGTCCCGTCGCGGATCGTCGCCCGTGAGTGCATGGCGCTGATCACTTCACCGCTGTTGACCCGCTTCTTGCGTCATGTCCGTGCCTGGCCGGATGCACGCGCGGCAATCCTGGCCAGGCAACTCGAGGAGCTTTGTATCCATCGCGTACCCCTGGTCTGGAGCGTACGACTGAACGCGGCAGACGCGCCGGCGGCACACAAGCTGCTGATGATGGAGCAGGTGGCGATCGACATGGGGATGTTGCGGCGCGACCCGGCGGCGCGCCACGAGTTTCTGCCGCTGCTGCCGCTGCTGCTGGTGCGCGACGGACGCGATCAGGAGTTGCCGGAAGATGAAATTCTTCTGAAACCGGGAGATGAACTGCTCTTCGCCGGCACGCGCGCCGCCAAGCTGGCGCAGAACCTGACGCTCGACAATCGCAATGCTCTGGAATACGTGCTGACCGGGCATGATGCGCAGGGCTTGCTGTGGCGCTGGCTGAATCCGACGGAGACAGCTAGCGGTCCTGGCAACCGTTGATCCGAAAGTCGCGCAAGCGACTCATGTTTGCGCGGGCTTCCCTTTCCTGCCTTGGTCTACACCGAGAACGACGAACCGCAGCCGCAGGTGGTCGACGCATTGGGGTTCTTGATGACGAATTGCGAACCCTCGAGGCCTTCCGTGTAGTCGATTTCGGCACCCACCAGATACTGATAGCTCATCGGGTCGACCAGCAGCGTGACGCCGTTCTTCTGCAGCGCCGTATCGTCGTCGTTGGCGACCTCGTCGAAGGTGAAACCGTACTGGAATCCGGAGCATCCGCCGCCGGTGACAAAGACCCGAAGTTTCAGATCCGGGTTGCCTTCGTCCTCTATCAGTTCCTTCACTTTTCCGGCCGCGTTGTCGGTAAAAACGAAAGGCATGGGCATTTCAGTTGCTGCGTTCATGGGGGGTTCTCCTGAAGCGGATGTCTGAGACTGCTGACGATGAAGTCAGCTACTTGAAGCCAGTTTGAGTTCCTGCGATTCCGGCGAGGATTCCTTCGCCTGGGGCGCCTGATGCAGCAGACGGCCTTCGACGACGGCGCCTAGCTGAATTTCGATTTGGCGGTATTCAACGTCACCTGTGACACGCGCATTGGGGAGGAGTTCCAGGGAGTCGCTGGCGATTATCGGGCCAACGACGGTACCGTTGATTACTGCGTGTGCAACCGCGATCCGGCCCTCGACCCGCGCCTGTTCGCTGACCACCAGCGTGCCCGGTTGCGCTGCGTCGCTGCTGATACTGCCGTGCACTTCGCCGTCGACCCGCAAGCCGCCGCAGAAAGTCAGATCACCGTCAAGGCGCGTGCCGGCCCCGATCAGGCTGTCGATGCGATTCTGCGGGGTACTGCTCTTGCTTTGACCGAACATGAAAGCCCTTTCCTAGAGCGCCATTGTCTGCCGAGTGCGAAGCTTCCCCTTCTGCAGTATGCGCGCTTCGACGCTTGTCAGCGTGGCACCAAGGGGCACCGAAAAAAGCCCTTCGATACGCTGATAGTGCTTGATTTCGAGGCGGTAGTCAGCGGCTTCCCGCGCGCCCGTCGACGGCTGCGTGATGATAACATTTTTGCCTTCCTGGCGTACCGTGAGGCGCAGTTCGAGCGCTCCCTTGAATGCCTTCGCGGCCTGCCCGCCATGGTTGACGAGCAACAGGCTGTAACGATACTGTCCAGAAGCACCTGCAGGGCTAATGCGCATGCGCTCGATGCGCAGGCCCGCTTTGCCAGCGGCTTGCGACGCGGAGATCAAGCGCTCGAAGAACGCCAGTTCCTGCGTCAAGGCGCCATTCCTCTCCTCGAGGGCCTTGATCTGGGCGCTCAGTTGCTGTTGCGTGCTGCGATCGATCTGCAGATTGCTCTCACCGGACCCCGTGCGATCGCGCAGCGTGCGCAGTTCGGAAGCCAGTTCGGCGATGTCTTGTTGCAGCAACTGATTCTCGCGAAGCAGTTCGCTGCCCTGAAAACTGGCGGTGCGCCTGCCCGCTTCGAAGATCCATGCCGCCAGAGCCAGGATAATCGCCAGCATGGCGATCACCGCCAAGGCACGCAAATACCAGGGAAATTGTGCGCGGACCGCCAGCTTCGGTGCGTTGATACCGAAGCGCTGGCGTAGGCGTTTGAGTTTTACGGAAGCACGGCCAGCTGCCATAGGCCTTCGGTTTCCGGGCGGCAGAACATGATGTTCATGTTCTGCACCGCTTGTCCCGCGGCCCCCTTGACGAGGTTGTCGATCACCGACAGCACCACCAGGACCTTGCCCTGCTGCGGCCGATGCAGGGCTATTCGGCAGACGTTCGCCGAGCGTACCGAGCGCGTGTCGGGGTGCGACCCGGGCGGTAGCACGTCGACGAAGGGCTCGCCACTGTAGCGCTCTTCGAAGAGCTGCTGAAAGTCGGCGTCACCCTTGATGCGCGCGTAGAGAGTGGCGTGAATGCCGCGGATCATCGGCGTCAAGTGCGGTACGAAGGTCAGGCCGACCGGCTGCGCGGCCATGCTCGACAAGCCCTGTACGATCTCCGGCAGGTGCCGATGCCCAGGCACGGCGTAGGCCTTGAAATTGTCCGCGGCCTCGGCAAAGAGCGTGGCCACCTCGGCCTTTCGCCCGGCCCCCGAGACGCCCGATTTGGCGTCGGCAATCAACGGATCGAGGTCCACCAATCCCGCCTCGACCAGGGGCATGAAACCCAGTTGGACGGCGGTCGGATAGCAGCCAGGGTTGGCCACCAGGCGCGCGTTGATGATTGCGGCACGGTCGTGCTCGGGGAGTCCGTAGACCGCCTTTGCCACCCACTCGGGGCTGGCATGGGACATGCCGTACCAGCGCTCCCATTCGGCAACGTCCTTGATGCGGAAATCGGCCGCCAGATCGATCACCCGTACCCCAGCGTCGAGCAGTGCCGGCGCTTGTTCCATCGCCACGCCGTTGGGGGTGGCGAAGAAAACGACGTCACAACCCAGCAGATCGGCGTTGGCCGGATCCACGAATGTGAGGTCCAGCCTTCGCCGCAGACTGGGAAACATGCTCGAGACGGCCGTGCCGGCTTCCGCGCGCGAGGTGATGGCGACGATTTGCACCTGCGGATGTTGCGCCAGCAGGCGCAAGAGTTCCACACCGGTGTAGCCGGTGCCGCCGACGATTCCAACCTTGATCATGAATGACTCCCGGATAGCCTGCAATCATAGTCCCGACCGCGCCAAAACACAAAAGCCGCCCTCGGGCGGCTTCGGCTTGCGAAAAGCGACGTAGCGTCGGTAGCGGCTACGCAGCGTTCGCGACGCAGGCTTATCGTTTCGAGAACTGCTTGCGGCGACGTGCCTTGTGGAAACCGACTTTCTTGCGCTCGACTTCACGCGCGTCGCGGGTGACGAAGCCAGCCTTGGACAGCGCCGGTTTGAGTTCACTATCGTAGGCGATCAGGGCGCGGGTAATTCCGTGCCGTACTGCACCCGCCTGTCCGGACTCGCCACCGCCGTGGACGTTGACCAAGATGTCGAAGTCTGCAAGCTGTTCGATGAGTTGCAGCGGCTGGCGGACGATCATGCGCCCGGTGACCCGCGAGAAGAATTCATCGATCGGCTTGCCATTGACAACGAAGTTGCCGCTGCCGCGCTTCATGAATACACGCGCTACGGCGCTTTTCCGTCGGCCGGTGCCGTAGAAATAGTTATCAGCCATTGTGTTGACCCCTTAGAGTTCCAGAACCTTCGGCTGCTGCGCAGCGTGCGGATGGGTTGTGCCCGCGTAGCACTTCATTTTCTTCAGCATGGCGTAGCCAAGTGGCCCCTTGGGGAGCATGCCCTTGACAGCTTGTTCAAGGACGCGGCCCGGAAAGCGCTGTTGCATCTTGCTGAAGTTCGTCTCGTAGAGACCGCC
>LBIU01000160.1 GCA_000987445.1 Candidatus Accumulibacter adiacens
GCCTGACACCACCGACCTCTCCGGGCTGATCCAGCCCGACGGCGGCTTCACACTCAGTGCGGCGCAACTGGCCAGCCTGGCGGGCGGAGTCCTCGCCGATGGCGAACACAGCGTCCTGATCCAGGTGCTCGACGCGGCCGGCAACGTGACCGAAAAAACCGTCCGCTTCACGCTCGACACCGCAGCCCCGGCCGCGGCCACCTTCGCCATCGCCACTGCCGATTCTCTCAATGGCGACGACAGCCAGACCAGCGCCAGCCGCGTTGTTCTACGCGGCCAGGCTCCGGCCGGGGCAATTGTCACCCTTGGCGCCCAGGGCCTGTCGACGCTCGCTGGCCAAACCGGCAGCTTCCAGCTCGCCAATGTCGGACTGGTCGAAGGCGAAAACCTTCTCAGCCTCACCATCGCCGATGCCGCCGGCAACACGCTGAGCGTGGCGCGTACCCTGACCCGTGCCCGTGTCACCGCCACGCACAGCGATGCCGTGCTCGACTGGAATGCCATTGCTCTCGAAGCCATCAAGCGCGACGTGAGCGATCCGCCCGTGGCGACCCGAGTGCTCGCCATCCAGAGCCTCGCCGTCTTCGATACTTTGGCCGCCATCGAAGGAACTCCTGCCTATCTGGTTCAACGCACCGTCAGCGGCCCGATCTCAATCACTGCGGCCGTCGCCCAGGCCGCCTACCGCGTGCTCTCCCAGCTCTACCCGGCACAGCGCGCGAGCTTCGATGCAGCCCTTCAGACCAGCCTCGCCGGCGTTCCTGACGGGGCAGCCAGGACGGCGGGTGTCGCTCTTGGCCAGGAGATCGCCGACGCGGTCTTGGCCATCCGCGCTGCTGACGGCTACCGCAATTTCATTACCGACGACGGAAGTACGGCGATTGGCCAGTGGCGTCCCACCGGCCCCGGCTTCCTCACCGCCGAGGTCCCACAGTGGAGTTATCTGGCGCCCTTTGCCCTGTCTTCGGGCGATGAGTTCCGCGCGCCACCACCACCGGCACTCGACTCGCTTGCCTATGCCCAGGCGCTGGAGGAAGTGCGCAGCCTCGGCTCGGCGACCAGCGTCACCCGCAGTGCCGACCAGACCGAGCAGGCCTTGTTCTGGGCAGACGGCGGCGGCAGCCTGACGCCGCCGGGACACTGGAGCCAGATCGCCTCACTGGTGGCTAGAGAGCAGGGCAACAGCCTCGCGGCCAACGCCCGTTTGCTGGCCCAGATCAACGTCGCTCTGGCTGACGCAGCCATTGCCTGCTGGGATAGCAAGTACGCTTACGACTTCTGGCGTCCGGAAACGGCCATCCACAATGCCGGTGCCGACGGCAATGTGGGCACCACGCAGGATGCCAGCTGGCGCCCGCTCCTGATCTCGCCAGCTCATCCGGACTACGTCTCGGGCCATTCCACTTTCAGCGCGGCGGCGGCCGAAGTTCTCGCCGCCACCTTCGGCGATGCGGTCAGCTTCACTACCACCAGTTCGACCTTGCCCGGCGTGACGCGCAGCTACGGTAGCTTCAGTCAGGCCGCCGCTGAAGCCGGTGCCAGCCGCGTCTATGGCGGCATTCACACCTCCTTCGCCGATCTGGCCGGCCGGGAGCTCGGCAAGCAGGTGGCTGTCGCCACTCTGGCCCGCTTCGCGCTGAACGAGGACACCCAGGCGCCGACCATCGTCGCCAGCAAAACGCCGGCAGCGACCAACCGCAACCTCACGCTTTCCGGCCAGGTTCTCGATAACCTCTCTGGCGTCGCTGGCGCTCAGTGGCGCCTGGACGACGGCGAATTGCAGGAACTGGTCGTCGCTGCCAACGGGAGCTTCAGTATCAGCACCGCTTTCGCGCTAGACGGCTCGGCCGATGGCGTTCATACGCTCACCGTGTTGGCCCGGGATGTCGCCGGCAACCTGAGTTCCGCCTATACGCGCAGTTTCATCCTTGACACTCAGGCGCCGACCCTCAGCCTGAGCAGCCTAAACGAAGACGCCAGCGTGACCGACTCCTCGCGTATTACAGGCATCGCCGATGCTGCCGGTTCCGCGCTCACCCTGCTCAGCTACCGTCTCGACAGCGGCCCGCTGCGCAGCCTGATTTTCGACAGTGACGGCGCCTTTGACGCCGCGCTGCCCTTTGCCGGTCTGGACATCGGTAGTCACACCCTGGTCCTCAACGCCAGCGACGCGGCGGGTAACAGCGCCAGCCTCACGCGCACCGTAAAGGTCGACGCGCTGGCGGCCTTCACCGTCGTCAGCGTCACGCCCGCCAGCGGGGCGCAGGACGTGGGCGTGACCTTCCGTCCGCAGGTGAACTTCTCGCGGGCGGTCAATGCGGCCACCCTCACCGCCGATAGCTTGTACGCGACGGCACCCGACGGCAGCAAGATCGCGGCAACCATCGTCCCGGCGCTCGACGGCAGCTTCGCCTGGTTGTTCTTTACCAAGCCCTTGCCGGGCGCTTCGCGGATCACGCTACATGTCAATGGCTCGGCGATCCGCGCCCAGCAGGATGGCGCCTTCCTCGACGCCGACGGCAACGGGAGCGGCGGTGGCCTGTTCACCAGCACCTTCAGTACCGTCAGCCGGACCGCGGTGGCCGGAACGCGGCTTGTCGGCAAGGTGGTCGACCCCGGTTCTGACCTGCAGCCGATGACTTTCGACGACATCGGGCGCGGTCCAGACGGGATCATCCACACGCCGGACGACGTATTCCTGCTGCCCATCGCGCACGCCAAGGTCTATGTCCTTGGCCAGGAAGACCGCTTCGTCTTCACCGACGCCGATGGCAACTTCGCACTCGACGGTGTGCCGGCGGGCACAGTGAAGGTTGCTGTCGACGGACGCACCGCCAGCAACGCGTCTAGCGGAGTGTTCTTCCCCGAGATGGTGATGGACGTCGAACTGCTCCCCGGCGTTACCAACACTCTGATGGGCGGCATGGGTTCCGTCGCCAAGCGCCTGGCGAACATCGATCGCCGCGAAGTCTATCTGCCGCGCGTGCCGACCAGCTCCCT
>LBIU01000161.1 GCA_000987445.1 Candidatus Accumulibacter adiacens
GGCGGACTGACGATCTGGCCGGTGCGCCTGCTGGTACCGATCGGCTTTTTTCTGCTGGTCATTCAGGGCATTTCGGAATTGATCAAGCGCATCGGCTTCCTGCAGGGTCTGTGCCCCGACCCCACTGCCAAGCAGAGCAAACCAAGTGCCGAAGAAGAACTGGCCCTGGCCATCAAGGCCCGCAAGGGAGAACTGTGATGACCGAGTTCCTGATCAACAACATGGCGCCGATCATTTTCGCGTCGATGGTCCTTTTTCTGCTCGTCGGTTTCCCGGTGGCGTTCGCGCTGGCCGCCAACGGGATCTTCTTCGGCCTGATCGGCATCGAACTCGGGCTGCTCGGCCCACAACTGTTTCAGGCCCTGCCGGACCGCATCTTCGGCATCATGAGCAACGACACCTTGCTGGCCATTCCCTTCTTCACCTTCATGGGGCTGATCCTAGAACGATCGGGAATGGCCGAAGACCTGCTCGACACCATCGGCCAGCTCTTCGGCCCACTGCGCGGCGGCCTGGCCTTTGCGGTGATCTTCGTTGGCGCGCTGCTCGCGGCCACCACCGGCGTGGTGGCCGCGTCGGTGATCTCGATGGGCCTGATCTCGCTGCCCATCATGCTGCGCTATGGCTACAACACCAAGCTCGCCACCGGCATCATCGCCGCCTCCGGAACGCTGGCACAGATTCTGCCGCCATCGCTGGTACTGATCATCATGGCTGACCAATTGGGAAAATCGGTCGGCGAAATGTATCAGGGCGCTTTCCTGCCGGCGATCGTGCTGACCACCCTGTACGTTGGCTACGTCGTGCTGGTGACCATCTTCAAGCCAAGCTGGGTGCCAGCCCTGCCGCGCGAAGCGCGCACGCTGCACGGCAGCAAGCTCCTGATGCGCGCCCTGACGACCATGGTGCCGCCGCTGTTTCTGATTTTCCTGGTGCTTGGAACGATTTTCATGGGTATCGCGACGCCGACCGAGGGCGGCGCGATGGGAGCGACCGGCGCGCTGATCATGGCTCTCGCACGCCGCCGCCTGTCGCTCGCCTTGCTCAAGCAGGCAATGGAGTCGACCGCCAAGCTGACCACCTTCGTGATCTTCATCCTGGTCGGCGCGCGCGTCTTTTCCCTGACTTTCTACGGCGTCGACGGCCACCGCTGGGTCGAACACCTGCTTACCGGGCTACCGGGCGGCGAGGTGGGCTTCCTGATCGTGGTCAATATCCTGGTCTTCCTGCTGGCGTTCTTCCTCGATTTCTTCGAACTCTCGTTCATCGTCGTGCCGCTCCTCGGGCCCGTCGCACAGGCGCTGGGGATCGACCTGATCTGGTTCGGAATTCTGCTGGCCGTCAACATGCAGACCTCGTTCATGCA
>LBIU01000162.1 GCA_000987445.1 Candidatus Accumulibacter adiacens
AACCTGCTGGCACGCTTCTCCGGCCAGACGCTGAACCTGCGCCTGGCCGGAGCGGTGCAACTGCCAGCCGCCCTGCAGACCCGGGCGACCGAAAACGGCGGCATATGGACCTTCCACCTCGCCGATCTCGACGAACTGGAACCGCTGCTGGCTGCTCTGCGCGTCGGCGGCTGCGTGATTGAAGACCTGCGCCTGACACAAACCGACCTCGAAGACGTCTTCCTCGGCGTCATGCAGGAAGGCCGTGTCAGCGAGCCCGCGCCGTGTTGAGCGGCTTCCGCACCCTGCTCTACAAGGAACTGCTGCGCTTCTGGAAAGTCAGCTTCCAGACCGTCGGCGCGCCGGTGCTGACCGCGCTGCTCTACCTGCTGATCTTCTCGCATGTTCTGGCGTCGCATGTCCAGGTGCACGGCGTCCCTTACGGTGCTTTTCTCATACCCGGCCTGGTAATCATGTCGGCTCTGCAGAACGCTTTCGCCAACAGTTCGTCAAGCCTGATCCAGTCGAAGGTCACCGGCAGCGTGGTTTTCGTTCTGCTGCCGCCGATCTCCTACGTCGAGTTCTTTCTCGCCTATGTCGTTGCCGCGATGCTGCGCGGGGTGATGGTCGGGCTCGGCGTGCTGCTGGTGACGATGTGGTTCGCACCGCTGACGTTCGTCGCGCCGCACTGGATTCTGCTGTTCATCACCCTTGGTGGCGGGATCATGGGAACACTGGGAATGATCGCCGGCATCTGGGCCGACAAGTTCGACCAGCTGGCGGGCTTCCAGAACTTCCTGATCTTGCCGCTGACCATGCTCTCCGGCGTTTTCTACTCGATTCATTCGCTGCCGGAGTTCTGGCAGCTGGTTTCTCGCTTCAATCCCGTCTTCTACATGATCGACGGCTTTCGCTTCGGCTTTTTCGGCGTCTCCGACGTGGCTCCGGAAAGCAGCCTGGCAGTCGTCACCGCAACGCTTCTGCTGGTCTCGGCGGCGACGCTGGCGCTGCTCAGGAGCGGCTACAAACTGAGGTCCTGACTCATGATGCACCCTGAACAAGTCCAAGCCATCATCGCCGCAGGCATTTCCTGCCAACATCTGAAAGTCGTCGGCGATGGCCAGCATTTCGAAGCCCTGATCGTCAGCAGCGAGTTCGTCGGCAAGAACCGCGTGCAACGACAGCAAGCGGTGAATGCAGTGCTGCGCCAGCATTTCAACAGTGGCGAACTGCACGCGCTGTCGATGAAAACGCAAACCCCGGAAGAATGGAGTGCGACGCGTGGATAAGTTGCTGATCCAGGGGGGCACGCCCCTTTCCGGAGAAATTGCCATTTCCGGCGCAAAGAACGCCGCACTACCCATTCTCTGCGCCAGCCTGCTGTCTTCGGAGCCGCTGCATCTGACCAACGTGCCACGGCTGAAGGACATCACCACCATGCTCCGCCTGCTCGTGCAGATGGGCGTCGAGGTCGAGGACCTTGGCGCCGACGGACTGGTCTTGAACAGCCGCGGGCTCGACAACCCGCTCGCCCCTTACGATATGGTCAAGACCATGCGCGCGGCGATTCTGGTCCTCGGCCCCCTGCTGGCGCGTCATGGCGAAGCACGGGTGTCGCTGCCTGGCGGCTGTGCGATCGGCGCCCGACCCGTCGAACAGCACATCAAGGGCCTGCAAGCGATGGGCGCGGAGTTGCACGTCGAGCATGGCTACATCCATGCCACGGCAGCTGCTGGACAGCGTGGGCTGAGCGGCGCGCGCATCTTCACCGACATGGTCACCGTGACCGGGACCGAGAACCTGATGATGGCGGCGGTGCTGGCCAAGGGGGAATCGATCATCGAGAACGCGGCTCGCGAACCCGAGGTCGTCGACCTGGCCAACTGCCTGGTTTCGATGGGCGCACAGATTGCCGGCGCCGGTACCGACAAGATCCGTATCCAGGGCGTCAGACGCCTGCACGGCGCCACGCACGCGATCATGGCCGATCGCATCGAGACGGGAACCTATCTTTGCGCGGCCGCGGCGACCGGGGGCCACATTCGTCTGACCAACACCTCGGCCGCCTATCTCGATGCGGTGGTCGACAAGCTGTTCGACGCCGGCTGCGAGGTGCGCAGCGAACGCGCCGCGATCACCCTGCAGGCACCAGCCAGGCTGAAGGCGGTCAGCATCCGCACCTCACCCTACCCCGCTTTCCCAACCGACATGCAAGCCCAGTTCATGGCCATCAACTGCGTCGCCGAAGGATCGGCGGTGATCCGCGAAACGATCTTCGAGAATCGCTTCATGCACGCCGTGGAATTGATCCGCCTGGGTGCGGACATCAAGATCGACGCCAGTAACGCCATGGTCACCGGCGTCGACCATCTCGACGGAGCGACCGTCATGGCCACCGACCTGCGCGCCTCGGCCAGCCTGGTCATCGCCGGCCTGGTGGCGCAAGGTGAAACACAGATCGAGCGCATCTATCATCTCGACCGGGGTTACGAGCGCATCGAGGAGAAACTCGGACAATTGGGGGCAAAGGTTCGCCGGCTTCGCTGAACAAGGCCATCGCCAGCACCCTGCGCCGACAGGGCAAAGGGTGCTGAGCATGGTGCCAGCACGCCCATTCACTCACCCGCCGGGCGAGGGGCCTTCGATCAACTGCAGGTCATTGTCCTGCGCGAAGTGCAGCACGAAGCGATAGGCCATCGGCTCCACTTCGTAGAGCCGTCCGTCGACAAACACCGCCTTCTGGCCTTTATAGCTGCGCGGCCCGACGTACGGCGAATAGCGCATCCGTTTCTCGGCACCGAAGGCAGACAACACTCCGCAGAGTCTTTCGGCCCAATCACTCGGGCGGAATTTCTTGCCGGCGGTAGTCAGCCCGACGATGGTAAACGAGGCGTGCGACGTAGTAGTCATGTCTTGGCGAGATCGTAACAAGGAAAACCGCGAGCGGCGCTCACGGGTTGGCGCGGAACGGCTGCGAATGGCGACGACGGATCGATTCTACCAGAAAGGCGTTCGCATGACGGCTCTGGCAGCTCCTGGCAGGCGATGTCAGGGCCATGGGGGTGCAAGCACCTGCGAGACGATCTGCCGGCGCCCCAGCCAAGAGCTGTGAGGCCGCCGACGGTGGCAGATGTCGCTGCCTGATGGTGGGCGATAGTGGGATCGAACCACTGACTTCCACCGTGTGAAGGTGGCACTCTACCCCTGAGTTAATCGCCCAACTTGTCGCTGCCGGGGGCCAAAAGCATGCACATCGGCACGCCAAGCAGACAGAAGGCGGGATTAGATCACAAGTCGACAATCGAGTCAATTGGCATCAATCGGCGGCAACGATCGCCAGTCGGCAGGGCCGCTGCGGCGAACATGTCAGGCGGGAACCAGGAAGTCGTGACTGATGCCATCGCCGATTTCATAGATGCGATCCATGAAGTCGGTCAGGTACTCGTGCAGACCTCCGGCCAGGACATCCTCGATGCGCCCGAAATGGAGCTTGGCATGCAGCATGCCGGCCTTGCGCTGCGTCTCCAACGAGGCGCTGTTGGCGATCAAGGGCAGCATGCGGACGATACCGTCAGCACAAGAATGCAGCGATCGTGGCAGGTCCATGCGCAGTATCAGGAGTTCCGCAACACGAGCCGGCGTGATGGCATCGCGATACACCTTGCGGTACACCTGGAACGCCGATAGAGAGCGCAACAAGGCTCCCCAGCGATAGAAGTCGCTCGCCCCTTCGTCACCATTGCGCAGAATGTGGTATTGCATGTCGAGAATGCGGGCGGTGTTGTCGCCGCGCTCAAGCAGGCCTCCGAGGCGAATGAAATGCAGCGCATCGTCGCGGAGCATGGTCCCGAAGGTCACCCCGCGGGTGAGCGCCGAACGCAGCTTGACCCATTCGAAAAACTCACTGACGCCACGCGCCAAAAT
>LBIU01000163.1 GCA_000987445.1 Candidatus Accumulibacter adiacens
TCGCTGCAAGCCGCTTTTCCCGAGGCGGGCAGGCGACTCTGCGTCTTCATCCACGGCCTGAGCTGCGACGAACACAGCTGGGAGGTCGACACCGACGACGGCCCGTCCAGCGACATCCATTTCGGTCGGCAACTGCAGGCCGACTTTGCCTGCACCGCGCTCTATGTACGCTACAACAGCGGCCTGCCGATTGCCGCCAATGGCGCGCAACTGGCAAGCCTGCTCGAGGAGCTGCTGGCGGCGTGGCCGCAGCCCGATGGCGAACTGCTGATCATCGGTCACAGCATGGGCGGACTACTCGCGCTCGCCGCCTGCGAACACGCCGCCACCCACGCACTGAACTGGCCGACCGCAACGCGGATGCTGATCTGTCTCGGCTCACCGATCCTGGGTTCGCCGGTCGAGCGCCTCGGGCAGCTGACCAATGCGGCGCTGAACCTCTCGAAGATCACCGCGCCGCTGGGCACCATTGCCGGCAGCCGCAGTCAGGGAATCAAGGATCTTCGGCACGGTCCCGGTGCGCCGCGGAAGGCTGCCGCGCACGCGCACATCGCCTTCCGTTTTCTCGGCGCCAGCCTGAGCGACGACGAAGAGCACCCCCTGGGCAAGTTCATCGGCGACGGCCTGGTCACACCGGGCAGCGCGACCGCGCACGCGATCGACGGCGACGTGCAGAGTGCCAGTCTGGGCGGGCTCGCTCACATGCGCCTGCTCAAGGACCTGCGCGTCTATCGGCAGATCAAGGAGTGGGTAAGCGCCATCGAGGACGGCGCAGTGGGAAAATGCTGAAGCCGCCGAGGCGGCGCTGACGGGGCGATGAAGCGGCCGCTTAGCGAGCCCTGTCGCCGTCCTACGGCGAGGCCTGTGGCGACAGCAGATCGAAGAGCGCCGCGAATTCGCCACTCAGCTTGTGGCGCGGATCGAGGTGGATCATCGGCAGCGCCTGATGGTGCGATTCGCGGATCTTGACCGACGCCGACAGAAAGGCGTCGAGGATCGGCAGGCCTTCGGCGCGCAGTTCCTCGACCAGCTGCGTCGGCAGGTTGGCGCGCGCCTGAAAGTGGTTGACGACGATACCTTCGACACGGAGCTCGCGATTGTGGTCGCTCCTGATCTCGGCCACGCTCTCCATCAGCTTGTACAAGGCACGGCGCGAAAAATCGTCGCAATCGAAAGGAATCAGGCAGGTATCGGCGGCGATCAGCGCCGAACGGGTGAAGAAATTCAGCGCCGGCGGCGTGTCGATGAAGACATCGTCGTACGCCTGCAGCTTGTCGAGCGCCTCGCGCAGCTTGTACATCTTGTAACGCGATTCGAGCTTGAACTGCAGCTCCTCCAGGCGGGGGTCCGAAGGCAGCACATCGAGATTGGCGAACGGCGAGTGCACGACATAGGCTTCGATTGCGTCGGGAAAAAGCTTCAAGCCAAGCAGATCGTCGAAGAAGTGCGCCAAGGTCTTCTCCTGCGTTTCCAGCGCCCGGCCGAGCAGGTAGCGGGAGGAATTGGCCTGCGCATCGAGATCGATGAGCAGGGTCCGCCGCCCGCGGGCGGCGCCGACGGCGGCCAGATTACAGGCGATCGTCGATTTCCCCACGCCACCCTTCTGATTGAAGACAACTCGGCGCATGACGTTTCCCTTGAGCTTTGTATGGATTAGACGCGAGTTTAGTCCTTAGTCAGCCACGGGGAAAGCGGCATGGCGCGTCGAAGGGACGCCGGGGGCGCTCGGCCCGGCGTCATGCGCCGGGCAAGCCACTCAACTCGCGCTGCGTCAAATAGAGGCGCAAGTCGAACTCCAGCTGATGATAGGCCGGTTCCATGTGGCTGCACAGCTGGTAGAAAGCGCGGTCGTGTTGGCGCTCCTTGAGGTGCGCCAGTTCGTGCACGACGATCATTTTCAGGAACTCGGGCGGCGCTTCCTTGAACACGCTGGCGACGCGGATCTCGTGCTTGCGCCTGATCTTGCCGCCTTGCAGGCGCGCCAGCTTGCCGTTGCTTCCGAGGGCGTTGGCGGTGAGCTGCAGGCGACTATCGAAAAGCACCTTGGCCGGCGACTCGGCGTTGCGCAGGAAACGGTTCTTGAGCGCCAGCGTGTACTCGTACAAGGCGCCATCGCTGCGCACCGCGTGCGTCCCCGGATACCGGGCGCGCAGCAGCGGCGCCAACTGGTCTGCGGCGATCGCCGCCCG
>LBIU01000164.1 GCA_000987445.1 Candidatus Accumulibacter adiacens
AGGAATCCGAGCATGAGCCTCAAATGCGGTATCGTCGGCCTGCCGAACGTCGGCAAATCGACCCTCTTCAATGCCCTCACCAAGGCGGGAATAGCCGCCGAGAACTACCCCTTCTGCACCATCGAGCCCAACGTCGGCATCGTCGAAGTGCCCGATCCGCGCCTCGCGCAGCTGACCGCCATCGTCAAGCCGCAGCGGGTACAGCCGGCGATCGTCGAATTCGTCGATATTGCCGGGCTGGTCGCCGGCGCCTCGAAAGGCGAAGGCCTGGGCAACCAGTTCCTGGCCAACATCCGCGAGACCGACGCCATCGTCAATGTCGTGCGCTGCTTCGACGACGAAAACGTCGTCCATGTCTCGGGCCGCGTCGACCCGCTCTCGGACATCGAAACGATCATGACCGAACTGGCGCTCGCCGATCTGGCAGCCGTCGAACGTACGCTCAACCGCGACAGCAAGAAAGCCCGTTCCGGCGACAAGGAAGCGCAGCAACTGGTCACCGTCCTGGAACGTGTGCTGCCACACCTCAACGAAGGCCATCCGGCGCGCACGCTGGCGCTTTCCGACGACGAAAAAGCCCTCCTCAGGCCGCTCTGCCTGCTGACCATCAAGCCAACGATGTACGTCGGCAACGTCCTCGAAGATGGCTTCGAGAACAATCCCCATCTCGATAGCCTGCGCGCCCATGCCGCCAAGGAAGGGGCGCCGGTGGTTGCCCTCTGCGCCAAGATCGAGGCCGAACTTGCCGATCTCGACGACGAAGACAAACAGGACTTCCTCGCCGACCTCGGCCTCGAAGAACCCGGCCTCAACCGCCTGATCCGCGTCGGCTACCAGCTACTCGGCCTGCAGACCTACTTCACCGCCGGCGTCAAGGAAGTCCGTGCGTGGACCATTCACGTCGGCGATACCGCCCCGCAGGCGGCCGGCGTCATCCACACCGACTTCGAACGAGGCTTCATCCGCGCCCAGACCATCGCCCTGGCCGACTTCCTCACCTACAAGGGCGAACAGGGCGCCAAGGAAGCCGGGAAAATGCGCGCCGAAGGCAAGGAATACATCGTCAAGGACGGTGATGTGCTGAACTTCCTGTTCAACGTCTGATAGAACTTTGGATTTCGCCGACCCTCAGCGGACGAAAAAGACACGAAAAACAAGATGTTCGTTGATCTGTTGATCTGTACTGATCTGCCGACCCAGCGAAGCGGTCGAGGCCCAGTGGTCGAAATTCGACCTTGACGCGGCGATCTGGCGCATCAAGGTCGAGCGCTGTGCTGTTGGCATTGGCGAAGTTGCTTTACGAGCTCTTCAAGCCTTCCGTCTGCCACTTGATCCGCTGCTTCGGCTCC
>LBIU01000017.1 GCA_000987445.1 Candidatus Accumulibacter adiacens
GCGTCGGGTTTCTGCTCTCGTCCGGCTGGCGCGCCGCGCTCGGCGACGGCCTTGTCCATCTCCTCGTTGCTCAGCGCGGTCCACCCGGGGTCGGCATTCGGCGGCTCCGGGGTCTGGGCGGCCGGCTGGCGCGCTGAGCGCTTGCTGACGAAGCGTGCCAGCGCCAGCCCGAGTTCGAAAAGCAGGCACATCGGAATGGCCATCATCAACTGTGAAATCACGTCCGGTGGCGTAAAGACCGCGGCGACGACGAAGGAGCCGACAATCACGTAGGGGCGCCATTCCTTGAGCTTGGCGAGATCGACGATACCGGTATAGACGAGGACCACGACCAGCACCGGGACCTCGAAGGTCACGCCAAAGGCCATGAAGGAGGTCAGCACGAATGACAGGTACTTCTCGATGTCGGTCATCCAGGCGACGCCTTCGGGTGCCACCTGCGCCATGAAGCCGAAAACCGTCGGAAAGACCAGGAAATAGGCGAAAGCCATGCCCAGGAAGAACAGCAAGACGCTCACCCCGACCAGCGGCAGGGCCAGCTTCTTTTCGTGGGCATAGAGACCCGGCGCAATGAACGCCCAGACCTGATAGAGGACATAGGGCAGGGCGATCAGGAAAGCGACCATCAGGGCCACTTTCATCGGCACCAGGAAAACGCCGATGACGTCGGTGGCAATCATCTGGCCATCTTGCGGCAGTGTTGTCAGCAAGGGCTGCGCCAACAGCGAATAGAGTTCCTTGGCCCACGGGAAGAGGCAGATGAAGACGAGGAGAATGGCGATCAGGGCGCGGATCAAGCGGCCGCGCAGCTCGACCAAGTGCGAGAGGAATGACTCGCCGGTTTCTTCGCTCATCGCCTGCTCAGACCGTTCCGGCCGGTTTTTGGGGGCTGTCGGGGGCGTCCGCCGCTGGCGTGACGGTGCTGGCCACGGCCGCTGGCGTCGGCGCGGTCGGCGCGAGGGTCGCTTGCGTGCTGGGGCCCGAGGTGTCTGTCTCGCCCTTCACCGCCTGGGCGGTGTGGGTCATCGCCTGGCGTGCGGCCTGCACTTCGCTGTTCAGCGACTGCTCGACGCTACGCGCGGAATCCTGGATCTCGCTGCGCAGCTTTTTCAGCTCGTCGAGCTGGATTTCGCGATTGATGTCCGATTTCACGTCGCTGACGTAGCGTTGCGCACGTCCGAGCAGGTGTCCGGCCGCGCGCGCCACTTTCGGAAGCCGCTCGGGACCGATCACCACCAGCGCGACGACCCCGATGAGCATCATCTCGGTAAAGCTGATATCAAACATTGGCCGTCGGAGAGTGAATAAGCAATCAATCGGGAAGTCGCGCGCGATCGGCGGGGCTCCTGGCGGGCGGCCACGCGGCTGGCGCCTCGACTAGCTCTTGGTTTTTTCGCGGACCTCGCCCTCGATGGTTTGCGCGTCGTTGACCTGCGGCGGCGGGGTCTGCGGCTGCGGCGGCGTGTTGGCTGGCGCGGCCGGGTCCTCGCTGGTCGCTTCCTTGATGCCTTCCTTGAAACCCTTGACCGCGCCGCCAAGATCGGAACCCAGTCCGCGTAGCTTCTTGGTTCCGAAAACCAGCAGGACGATGACCAGAACGATCAACCAATGCCAGATGCTGAAAGAACCCATGTCAGGTCTCCATTAATGTGAAATTCGGCACCCTTTCGGCCGCGGCCGCCCCGGAACGCGGGGTGCAACTCTGCGCGTGGCCGAGCGTGTCGTCAGACGCGCTTGAGCATCGGCCCGACCGGTTCCGGTCCGCCGACGATATGCGCGTGCAGGTGCTGCACTTCCTGATGACCTATGCGACCGGTATTGATGATCAAGCGGAAGCCGTCCGGGCTGCCCTGCTCGGTCGCCAGGCGGTTGGCGACGGCCAGCAGGCGTCCGAGAACCGGCAGATCCGCCTCGCTGGTGCTCGCCAGCGAGGTGATATGGCGTTTCGGGATCACCAGAACATGCACCGGACGGGCCGGCTTGATGTCGTGGAAGGCAAAGACTTCATCGTCTTCGTAAACCTTGCGGGCCGGAATTTGACCGGCTGCGATCTTGCAGAACAGGCAGTCCTCCATGACTCAGCTCTTCCTCGACTTCTTCTCGTCGATTCCCGAGACGCCTTCGCGGCGCCGCATTTCCTGCAGCACGTCTTCGATCGACAGGCCGTAGAAGGCGAGCAGGACCATCGTGTGGTAGAGCACGTCGGTCGACTCCCAGACCACATGCAGGCGATTGCCTTCCTTGCCGGCCATGATCAGCTCGGCAGTTTCCTCGCCGATCTTCTTGAGGATGGCATCCGGCCCCTTGGCCATCAACTGTGCCGTGTACGAGGTTTCCGGGTCCGCCTTGCGGCGCGATAGCAATGTCTCCGAGATCCGGTGCAGCATGTCCATGTTCATTTACCGTAGATTTCCTTGGGATCCTTGAGCACCGGGTCGACCGCCACCCACCTCTCCCCCTGCAGTTGATAGAAAAAACAGCTCTCACGACCTGTGTGGCAGGCGATTCCGCCCGCCTGGTCGATTGCCAGCAGCAGCACGTCGCCGTCACAGTCGGTACGAATCGAACGTACGCGTTGCGCATGACCGGATTCTTCGCCCTTGCGCCACAGTCGTTGGCGAGAACGTGACCAGTATACCGCGCTCCCGCTGTTTACCGTCTCCTGCAGTGATTGTCGGTTCATGAAGGCGAACATCAGCACCCGACCACTGTCGGCATCCTGGGCTATCGCCGGGAGCATTCCCTGCGCGTCCCATTGGAGGGCGTCCAGCCAGTCCTGGCCGGGGTCCAGGTCGCTCACAGGCGGACCTCGATTCCCCGCTCACGCATATAGGTTTTCGCCTGGTGAACCGTGAACTCACCAAAGTGGAAAATGCTCGCTGCCAGAACCGCATCGGCGCGGCCGTCGCTGACGCCGTCGGCGAGATGCTGGAGATTGCCGACACCCCCACTGGCGATTACCGGGATGTCGACGGCGTCGGCGACGGCGCGCGTCAGCGGCAGGTCGAAACCGTTGCGCGTGCCGTCGCGATCCATGCTGGTGAGCAGGATCTCGCCGGCACCGAGCTGCTGTACGCGGCGCGCCCAGGCGATGGCGTCAATGCCGGTGTTGCGGCGTCCGCCATGGGTAAACACCTGCCATTCGCCCGGCGCCACCTGTTTGGCGTCGATGGCGACGACGATGCATTGATTGCCGACCTTGGCCGACGCTTCGCCGACCAGGTCCGGGTTCTCGACGGCGGCGGTGTTCATGCTCACCTTGTCGGCGCCAGCGTTCAGCAAGCGCCGTACATCGGCAACCGAGCGCACGCCACCGCCAACGGTCAGCGGAATGAAGACTTCTGCGGCACAGGCCTCGACGACGTGCAGGATGATGTCGCGCTGGTCCGATGAGGCGGTGATGTCGAGGAAGGTGATTTCGTCGGCCCCCTGCTGGTCGTAGCGACGAGCGATTTCGACCGGGTCACCGGCATCGCGCAATTCGACGAAATTGGTGCCCTTGACGACACGACCGGCGGTCACGTCCAGGCAGGGGATGATGCGTTTGGCCAGGCCCATGCTCAGTCGGCGCCCTGATCTTGCCAGTGGGCGCGCTCAGGCATTCGCCGTCCGGTCCGCTTCCGCTTGCGCGACGGCGAAATCCAGCGAGCCGTCGTAGATGGCGCGGCCGGCGATGGCGGCGCTGATGCCGTCCTCCTCGACCGCGCAAAGGCGCCGGATGTCGTCGATGCACGACAGGCCGCCGCTGGCGATTACCGGGATCAGCAGGGCCTGGGCCAGCTTGACGGTCGCCTCGATGTTGATTCCGGAGAGCATGCCGTCGCGCCCGATGTCGGTGTAGATGATCGCTTCGACACCGTAATCCTCGTACTTCTTGGCCAGATCGATGACGTCGTGTCCGGTCATCTTGGACCAGCCCTCAACGGCCACCTTTCCATCGCGTGCGTCGATGCCGACGATGATGTGGCCGGGGAAGGCGCCACAGGCGTCATGCAGGAAACCGGGGTTCTTCACCGCCGCCGTGCCGATGATCACGTAACTGACGCCATCGTCGAGGCAGCGTTCGATGGTGTCGAGGTCGCGGATGCCGCCGCCGAGCTGAACGGGAATGTCGTCGCCGACCGCCTGTACGATTTCCTTGATGGCGCTCTCGTTCTTCGGCTTGCCGGCGAAAGCGCCGTCGAGGTCGACCACGTGCAGGCGCCGCGCACCCTGTGCAAGCCATTCGCGAGCCTGCTCGCCGGGAGAACTGGAGAAGACGGTCACCTGGTCCATAAGACCCTGTTTGAGCCGGACGCACTGTCCGCCTTTGAGGTCAATCGCGGGGATAATCAACATGTCGGAAGAAGGAGTGGAGTGAGTTGGAACAAGGGTGAGCAGGGCGCCGGAAGTAACGGGAGCAACGATTGGTCAGGGCTTCCAGGCGACGAAGTTGGCCAGCAGGGCGAGCCCGTCAGCGGCGCTCTTTTCCGGATGGCACTGAATGGCAAAGATATTATCCCGAGCCACCGCACTGGTAAAGGGCAGGCCGTAGTCGGTGCTGCCGACGATGGTGTCGGCGTCGAGCGGTTCAACGAAATAACTGTGCACAAAATAGAAGCGCGCAGCGTCGGCAATGCCTTTCCAGAGTGCGTGCTCCCGCACCTGCCTGACCTCGTTCCAGCCCATGTGCGGTACCTTGAGCCTGTTGCCCGTGGCATCGATCATTCTCTCGGCGGGAAAGCGGTGTACCCCGCCGGCGATCAGTCCCAGGCCGGGGACGTCGCCTTCGTCGCTATGCTCGAAGAGCATTTGCTGACCGATACAGATGCCCAGGAAAGGCTTGTTGCGGGCGGCTTCCCGCACCGCTGTACGCAGGCCGCGGGTCTCGATCTCGCGCATGCAGTCCGGCATGGCCCCCTGGCCGGGGAAGACCACGCGTTCCGCGGCAGCGACCTCGGCCGGATCCGAGGACACCAGCACCTGGCGACCGCCGGCGACGTGTACCAGCGCCTGCCAGACCGAACGCAGGTTGCCCATCCCGTAGTCGACGACGACGATCGCCCCGCTGGCTGCGCCGAGCGCCGCCAT
>LBIU01000165.1 GCA_000987445.1 Candidatus Accumulibacter adiacens
TCGTGGCATGGGAAAGGCTCGAATCAAACCGCCGAAAATAGCGTATTAGTGGCCTTGCGGTCAAATGGAAAGCATTCCCGCGGGTCCTGCGTGGGCTATGTTGCCGTCTTCGGCGACGGCGTATCCGGCGGAATTCGCCGGCGCGGGACAGCCCGCGTGGCTGTTGGCCAGTCCCGAGGCGGATGCCCTCGCCACCAGTGCAGCGATAGCCGCTTCTGGGCAGGTTCTTGCGTAAGCGTTGGCGATGGGACTGGTGCTACACTTGTGCAACGAAAAAGGGAGAATGCCATGATAGTCATCGAAAACCAGCCTAGGCGGGTCGACGTTACGGTTTATGCGGAATTCACGCTCGCCGATTATCAGGAGTTCGAAAACGCCGTCAATTACGTGATTCAGTTCGAGGGGCAGGTCGACCTGTTTTTCGACTTGCGTGAGATGGCCGATTTCACGCTCGACGTCGCTTGGGAAGACATCGTTTTCTCGCGTGCCCATGCCAAGGATTTCAGCCGTATCGCCGTCCTCACCGAAAGTCAGTGGGTGGCGTGGAGCGCCTGGTTGTCGCAGATTTTCGTCGAAGCGGAGATGCGCATCTTCGACGAAGAGGTCGAAGCCCGCGCGTGGCTGGCTGAAGGGGAAGGGGAGGGCCTGGCGTGAGCTACTCGACCGTCGTCGGTAGCGCACTCCTGGCCAATCATCTCGATGATCCGGGCTGGCGCATTTTCGATTGCCGCCATCAACTGAGCGATCCCGAGGCCGGTGTTCGCGCCTACGCCTCCGGGCACCTTCCCGGGGCGAGTTTCCTGCATCTGGATCGCGATCTGTCGGGACCGATGAACGGCAGCAACGGTCGCCATCCCTTGCCCGACCCCCAGCTTCTCGCGAGCAGACTGGGGGCGGCCGGGGTTTCGCGTGACACGCAGGTGCTTGCCTACGACGACGCCGGTGGCATGATCGCCAGTCGCTTGTGGTGGTTGCTGCGTTGGCTTGGTCATGATCGTGTCGCGGTTCTCGACGGAGGCATCGAGCGCTGGCTGGCAGAAGGCCGGCCGCTGACGACGGAGTCGCGCGAAGTCCCTGCGGCGCTGTTCGAGGCGGTGCCGCGCGACTGGGTGGCGACCACCCAGGAGGTCCTGGCCGATGTGCGCAACGGCCGGTTCTGCCTCATCGACGCGCGCAGCCCGGATCGCTTCCGTGGCGAGAATGAAACGCTCGACCCGGTCGGCGGCCACATTCCCGGTGCGCGCAACCGCTTCTTTCGCGACAACCTCGATGGCGAAGGCTGTTTTCGCCCGGCCGCCGAATTGCGCCGGGAGCTACTGGCGCTGCTCGCCGGGATCGATCCGCAACAGGCGGTGATGACCTGTGGTTCGGGCGTCACCGCCTGTCACAATCTCCTGGCAATGGAAATCGCCGGCTTGCATGGCGCACGCCTCTATGCCGGTTCGTGGAGCGAATGGTGCAGTGACCCGGCCCGTCCGGTCGCCAGTCAGGCACCCTGAGCGGTCTATAGCGCAGCGCCGCTCTCCTCGTTTCCGGTCCCGGCGTTCGCTGCGGCCACGGTGCTGACGGTTTCTGTCGACCGTGAGCCCAGAAAAGACAAACGACTGGGCCAGATATTCCTGCGCGATAGCGGCGTGTGGTTTCCTCCCGACACCAACCACATGGGGCCGTTGGCCATCGAGCAAGTGATTGGCCCTGGCGGTACCGAGAAGTTCTCCAAGGCGAGCGTCTCCATTGAGGTCGCAGGCGATGAGTTCGCCGGCGCCCCGGTCAAGGGCACCCTCTGCCGTCAAACGCTGTCGATTCGCGAGGTGCAGCAGGCAATCTGGCCAG
>LBIU01000166.1 GCA_000987445.1 Candidatus Accumulibacter adiacens
GACCTCGACTCGCGCGGTCCCGTGCGCCTCTCCGAAGTCGAAAGCGAGCAGAAGGAAATCCTCAAGATCGTCCGCCGCCTTGCCGACGAAGGGCAGATCGTGCTTGGCGGTGCCGGTGGTGAGGAAATGGTCTGAGTAAGCACGGCGCATGAGCAACTGGATCCCCAAGGAGAAACTGACCGCCTACCAGCGCTGGGAGGTCGCCGCCTTCGACGAGGAGGCCGGCGATGCCGACGCGCCGGCGCGCAAGGTGCGGCCGCCAGAAACGCCGCCTGCCGACCCCTCGCCGCGCCAGGAAGCCCCTGCCGACGACCCGCCGCCAGCGCCAGCAGCGGCTGAGGGCGAGGACAGCGGCGACACGCAAGAGCCGGCAGAACCGCCGCTGGTCCTGCCAACGGCCGAAGATATCGAACGTATGCACCAGGAAGCGCATGCCGACGGCTATGCCAGCGGCTATGCCAACGGCTATCAGGAAGGCATCGCGGCCGCCCAGGCTTCGGTAGACGCCATGGCGACTCTGCTGGACAACCTGCAGCAGGCGATGACCGGCATCGATCAGGGTGTTGCCGATCAGTTGCTGACCCTGGCCATGGAGGTCGCCAATCAGGTCCTGCGGCAAAGTCTGCGCCTGCAGCCGGAGTTGCTGCTGGCAGTCGTCAAGGAGGCAGTCAGCACCCTGCACCCGCATCACGGGCAGCCCCTGCTCTTCGTGCACCCCGACGATGCGGCGCTGGTGCGCAATCACCTGGGCGATCAACTGCCGCACATCAACTGGCGAATCGTCGAGGACGGCGCGCTGACGCCGGGTGGATGTCGGCTCGAAGTCGGTGCCAGCGAAGTCGACGCGACACTGGAAACGCGCTGGCGGCGGGTCGTCGAAGGCATCGGCATCAGCGAGGACTGGCTCGCCGGCAAGGAGCCCGAAGCAAGGGCCAACGAGCGATGAGCGAGCTGGCGGACAATCCGCACCTCGCCGACTGGCGCCGCTTTCTCGAGGGCTGCGGACAAGCCGCCGGCCAGGTCAATTCGCTGCTGCCCAGCGGCCACCTGACGCGCATCAACGGGCTGGTCATGGAAGCCTCGGGGCTCCGCCTGCCGCTGGGCAGTTCCTGCCGGATTGTGCCCCAGGGCGGCTCGCCAATCGAAGCAGAAGTCGTTGGTTTCAACGGCGAACGCCTCTTTCTGATGCCCTCGGAAGACGTCTATGGCCTGCCCCCGGGAGCTCGCGTCGTGGCCCTCGAAGCCCCCAAGCAGCCGCCACGGATCGGTCAACCACCGCCGGCACGGCGGCGCTCGATCGATCGCGCGAAGCTGGTCCCGGTTGGCGAATCACTGCTCGGTCGAGTCCTCGACGGGGCGGGCCGCCCACTCGACAAGCTTGGCCCGCTGGAGGCCGGATCACTGCGACCACTGCAGAGCCGACCGGTCAACCCGATGTCGCGCGCGGCGATCGAGCAGCCCCTCGATGTCGGCGTCCGCGCCATCAACGCTCTGCTCTGCGTCGGCCGTGGCCAACGCATGGGCCTGTTCGCCGGCTCCGGCGTCGGCAAGAGCGTGCTGCTTGGCATGATGGCTCGCTACACCGAGGCTGACGTCATTGTCGTCGGCCTGATCGGCGAGCGCGGTCGCGAAGTCAAGGAGTTCATCGAGCAGATTCTTGGCGAGGAAGGCCTGCGCCGCGCGGTGGTCGTCGCCGCACCGGCCGACGTCAGTCCGCTGATGCGCCTGCAGGGGGCTGCCTACGCGACCTGCATCGCCGAGTACTTCCGAGATCGCGGTCGACATGTACTGCTGATCATGGACTCGCTGACGCGCTACGCGATGGCTCAACGCGAGATCGCACTGGCCATCGGCGAGCCGCCGGTGACCCGCGGCTACCCACCGTCGGTCTTCGCTCGCCTGCCACAACTGGTGGAGCGGGCCGGCAACGGCGCCGACGGCGGTGGTTCGATCACCGGCTTCTACACCGTGCTCGCCGAAGGGGACGACCAGCAGGATCCGATCGCCGATTCGGCGCGTGCGATCCTCGACGGCCACATCGTCCTGTCAAGGACGCTGGCCGACGCCGGGCACTACCCGGCAATCGATATCGAGCAATCGATCTCGCGCGCGATGGTCAATCTGGTCAGCCCGGCGCAACTCGAGCACATTCGCCGTTTCAAGAACCTCTTCTCACGCTACCAGCGTTCCCGCGACCTGATCAGCGTCGGCGCCTACGCGGCGGGCTCGGATCTGCAACTCGACCAGGCCATCGCCATTTATCCAAGATTCGAAGTGTTGTTGCAGCAGAACCTCGCCCAGCGCGCCGACTTCGACAGCAGCATCGCCCAACTGCAGTCCCTGTTTGCGGCCCAGCCTTGACCCGACCCGGGCCTGGCCGCCATGCTGTACACCTCGACCCTTCGCTGAGCGATTGTCTTAGTTGGCCGAGCCCACCGCGTCCTCAGCTTTCACCGATTTCAGCGAGCGCAACGTGCCGAAACCCTTCTCCCTGCAAACGGTCCTGGACCTCATGCAGAACCGTAGCGACGAAGCCACGCAACGTCTGGCACGGCTGATTGCCACGGAACGCGATGCGCAAAGCAAGCTTGGCATGCTCGAAGACTATCGAGACGACTACACCGAACGCTTTCGCAAGGCTGTCCAAGGCGGGCTGGGACAGCCCGAATGGCGCAACTATCAGGAATTCCTGAACCGTCTCGACGAAGCCATCAGCCAGCAGTTGCAGGCGGTCCGCCAGCAACAGGCGCACACCGCCAGCGGCCAGGCGGAATGGCAGCAGCAGCGGACCCGCCTGCAAGCCCTCGACGCCCTCTATGAACGCCATCGCGCCAGCGAAGCAAGGCGCGAAGAACGTCTGGCGCAAAAGATTCAGGACGAGTTCGCCGCTCGCCGGAAGCACGACAAACAAGACGACGACTAAGGCTGGGATTGCATGGAACGATAGTTGCTTGGATATATCGGCAGCACCTGCCGGAGAGGATCGTCCATGAGCATTTCAATCGTCACAAGCTTCGCCCAGCCAGCCGTCCCAGAAGCCTCTGCCGCAGGTGGCGCCAGCGGCCCGCTGGCCGGTGACGAGGCCAGCATCGGGCAGGACTTTGCGAGCATGCTGCTGGCTCTGCCAGTGGTCAACGCCCCGCTGCTCCCTTCCGGAAGCAGCCGCCAAGCCGGATCGGGCGACCAGGCGACGCTGCCCGAGGCCGCCATTGCGTTCGCGGATCAGGGGTTTCTGGCCATGCTCGGGCGGAATCAGCCCAATCAGGCGAATCAGCCGCCCCCCCTGCAGGACGCCGAGATCGAGGCGCTGAGCCGTGCCTTGCCGACTCCTGGCTCGCCGCTACCCGGCTCGGCAAAGACGACTTCGGCAGCACAGGCCAGCGAGAAGGGGGCCTTCCTGGGCGGCGACGAACGCGGGGCACCGGCATCAACGGCGCCGCTAAGCTTGATAGGCGACGGCAAGGCGGCAAAATTTGCCGTCGCCGACTTGGTCGCGCCAAACGAAGCGATGCGCCCGGAGCAACCGCTATCGCCAGCCAGCAACCTGGCCACTCTCGGGCCAGCGAGCCAGGCGCCGAACGCCGCCGCAGGCAGCGCCCAGGAAACCTCCCTGGGCCTGCAGACAGCACTCCGCGCCCCGTCCTGGGCGACCGATTTCGGGCAGAAACTGCTGTGGTTCGCCGCCAACGACAAACAGCTTGCGCAACTGACGCTCAATCCACCGCAATTGGGAACCGTCGAGATCAGCCTCAAGATCGACAAGGACGGCGCCAACGCGCACTTCGTCTCGGCGAACGCCGACGTTCGCGGGGCCATCGAAACGGCATTGCCGCGCCTGCGTGAGATGTTCGCCAGTGCGGGCATCGACCTCGGACAGGTCAGCGTCGGCAGCGAGTCCTTCCGACAATCCTCCGATAGCCAACGACAGGGGTCGGGCCCACCCCGCCCGATGGCCGATACGGCTATACTTGGCGGTGATTCGGTGAGCGGTCTGCTGAGCCAGAGCATCGTCGCCCAGCGCGGCAGCGCGCTGGTCGACATATTCGCCTAGAGAAGCGACCGCCGGCCCGGCATCAAGCCGGTCGCGATCGAACACCACCACCCGGCGAACCAACCAGGGAGAGAGTTGCTGAATGGCCAAGGATGCAAAAGCCGAAGCTGACGGCGCGAGTGCCGCGCCAGTGAAAAGCAAGAAAAAGCTGTTGATCGTCATCATCGCCGTGCTGCTACTGGTGCTCGGCCTCGGTGGCGTAGGCGCCTACTTCCTCCTGAAGCCGGCGCCGGACTACGACGAGGAGTACGCCGAGGCGCCGCGGGACAGGGCCAGGCCGCCGTCCAGGAGGAAGAAAGTAGACCACAACGCGCCGCCGATCTATGTCGCCCTCGAGACGTTCACGGTCAATCTCGTGCCCGAAAATGGCGACCAGTATCTGCAGTTGATTCTTTCCGTCGAGGTCGAGGATGCGCAGGTCGACGAACAACTCAAGCAGTACATGCCCAAGCTGCGCAACGACCTGACGCTGCTGCTCTCGAGCAAGAAGGCCTCGGAATTGATAAACAGCGAAGGCAAGACGCAACTCGCCGCCGAAATCAAGGAGAAGATGAACGACATCCTCGATCCAGCCGGCAGAGGGAAAAAGAATGACTGGCCAGTCAGGGAAGTGCTGTTCACTTCATTCATCATCCAGTGAGCAGCAATGAGCGCCGATTTCCTCTCTCAGGATGAAGTCGATGCCCTGCTCAAGGGCGTCAGTGGCGAAGCCGACGAGCCGGAGGAGGCGGAGGATCAGGGCACGGGTCCGCGCCCTTACAACCTCGGCACACAGGAACGAATCGTTCGCGGGCGCATGCCGACGCTCGAACTGGTCAATGAACGCTTTGCCCGTTACCTGCGTATCGGCCTCTTCAACTACATGCACCGCAGCGCCGAAATCTCGGTGGGCTCGATCCGGGTGCAGAAATACAGCGAGTTCACCCGTAATCTGGTGGTGCCGACCAACCTCAATCTCGTCGCCACCAAATCCCTGCGCGGCACGGCATTGTTCGTTTTCGACCCCAGCCTCGTCTTTCTGGTGGTTGACAACATGTTCGGCGGCGATGGCCGCTTCCACACGCGCGTCGAAGGCCGCGATTTCACAGCCACCGAACAACGCATCATCCAGGGACTGTTGGCGGTCGTATTTACCGAGTATTCCCGCTCCTGGAAGCCGGTCTACGACATGCATTTTGAATATATCCGCTCGGAGATGAATTCGCAGTTCGCGAATATTGCCACGCCCTCGGAGGTCGTCATCTCGACAAGCTTTTCGCTGGAGTTCGGAGGCTCGAGTGCCGACATGCACATCTGCTTTCCCTACTCGATGATTGAACCGATTCGCGATCTGCTCTACAGCACCATGCAGAGCGATCAGCTGTCAACCGACCGCCGCTGGATCGTCATGTTGCGCAAGCAATTGAAGAACGCCGAGGTGGAGATCACGGCCAAACTGGCAACGACAAGCGTCGCCCTGCGCCAGATTCTGGCGATGAAAGTCGGCGATGTCATTCCTATCGACATCCCCGACAGGATCATCGCCCTGGTGGACGACGTGCCGGTGATGGAATGCCGCTACGGGCAGCAGGATGGCCAATACGCGCTCAAGGTCGAACGCTTCATGGCCGCCGATCAAGAGGAAGCCCCTGCCGGAGAAAGCAATGGATAAGGAAGAAACGGACGAATTCGACGTTCCAGACACGAACGCTGGCAGCGCAGACGACGACTGGGCGGCGGCCATGGCTGAACAAGCGCAGGCGGATGCCACGCCGGCCGCCGGCGCGCAGGCGGCCAACATCTTCCCGAGTTTCGATGAACCCGGGAACAAAGCCTCGCTGATGAACGAACTGGACATGATTCTGGACATCCCTGTCCAGATCGCCGTCGAACTCGGGCGCACCAAGATCACCATCAAGAATCTGTTGCAGCTGGCACACGGCTCGGTCGTCGAACTCGACGCCATGGCCGGCGAACCGATGAGCGTTTTCGTCAATGGCACGCTGATCGCACAGGGCGAGGTGGTGGTGGTCAACGACAAGTTCGGGATTCGGCTGACGGATATCGTGACCCCCTCCGAAAGGGCTCGCCATATCGGACGCTGAGCGTCGCGGCGCCCTCCCCAAGCCGTGCGCCGGTCGATCACGGCGTTTGCGCTTCGCCGCGCTTGCATTAAGATAGCGAGCAGCATCCCGAGCTGGCCGACCCTCTTGCTTCGACACCTAAAACCTTCCGTTTACCACCCGACGCGCAATGCGTGCTGGCTGCTGTGCGCGCTGTTTTCGAGCGCCGCGCTGGCGCAGCAGAGCGCGCTCCCCGACCCCCCCGGCCTGTCGCTGGCGACGATGCTGCAAAGCGTTCTCGGACTGGCCCTGGTCATCGCCATTCTCTTTCTGGCCGCCTACTTGCTGCGCAAACTCAATGGCGGTCGGGGTTTCGGCAGCAATGGCCCGATGCGCGTCGTTGGCGGTCTGATCATCGGCAGCAGAGAGCGCATCGTGCTCGTCGAGGTGGGTGATACCTGGCTCGTGGTCGGCCTGGTACCGGGCCAGATCCGTACTTTGCACACGCAGCCCAAAGGTGAGTTGCCAACGACCGGTGACGGCGAAAAGCCTTTTTCGAAATGGCTCCAGCAAGTCGCCGAGCGCAAGAATGAAGGCCGCTAGACGCAGCCGCCGCGGCCTCCTGCTCGCCGTCGGCTTGCTGGCCTTGCTCGCACCGCTGACGGCCTGGGCCCAGGCTGGCGGTCTGCCGGCGCTGACCAGCACCCCGGGCGCGGGCGGCAGCCAGACCTACACGCTGTCGGTGCAGACCTTGCTGACGCTGACGGCGCTGACCTTCATCCCGGCAGCGCTGCTGATGATGACCAGCTTCACCCGGATCATCATCGTCCTGTCGCTACTCCGACACGCGCTGGGCACGCAAACCTCACCGCCCAACCAGGTGCTGCTGGGCCTGGCACTCTTCCTGACCTTTTTCATCATGTCGCCGGTGCTCGACAGCGTCTATAGCGAAGCCTATCAGCCGCTGTCGGAGAACAAGATCACCTACCTGCAGGCGATCGAACGCGGCGCCGTGCCGCTACGCAAGTTCATGCTCAAGCAGACCCGCGAAGCGGACATCGCACTTTTTGCACGCATGGCGAACGCGCCCCGCTTCCGGTCGGCCGACGACATCCCGATGCGCTTGCTGGTCCCGGCCTTCGTCACCAGCGAGCTGAAAACGGCTTTCCAGATCGGCTTCATCATCTTCATTCCTTTCCTGATCGTGGACATGGTCGTCGCCAGCGTGCTGATGTCGATGGGCATGATGATGATGTCGCCGGTAATGATCGCCCTGCCCTTCAAGCTGATGCTCTTCGTGCTCGTCGACGGCTGGCATCTGATCCTCGGCTCGCTGGTGGCCAGTTTCGCCACATGACGCCCGAACTGGTCATGGATATCGGGCGCCAGGCGGTCGAGATGACCTTGCTGCTGGCTGCGCCACTGCTTCTCGCGGCGCTGCTGATTGGCCTGATCGTCAGTGTCTTTCAGGCCGCGACGCAGATCAACGAGCAGACACTGTCGTTCATTCCCAAGCTGGTCGGGGTATTCCTGATCCTTCTCCTGGCCGGCCCGTGGATGCTGGGGCTGATGGTCGACTACGTGCGCCGGCTGTTCGAGAGCATCCCTCTGCTGGTCGGCTAGGCCGCCGATGATCAGCCTGACGTCGGCCGAGATCAACGCCTGGACCGTCGCCTTCTTCTTTCCGCTGACGCGCGTCCTCGCCGTCCTGGTCAGCGCGCCACCGTTCAACAACCCCGCCCTGACCGTCCGCGTGCGGCTGATCCTCGGTCTGGCGATCACCCTGGCCATCGCCCCGGCGCTGCCGCCGATGCCGGCGATCGATCCGGCATCGGCCGCCGGTCTGCTGATCCTCGCGCAGCAGATGCTCATCGGCTTTGCCATGGGGTTCGCCATGCGCCTCGTTCTTGCCGCGGTCGACCTGGCGGGCAGCATGATCAGCCTGCAGATGGGTCTCGGCTTCGCCAGCTCCTACGACCCCCTGACCGCCGGTCAGACGGGGGTGATCTCGGAGTTCCTGGGCCTGCTGGCGCTGCTGATTTTCATGGCCATCAACGGTCACCTGATGGTCATCGCCACCTTGACGCACAGCTTCACCGCCATTCCCGTCGCGGCGGCATTTCCGGACCAGGGCACCTGGTGGCAGCTGGCGCGTTCGGGCGCCATGATTTTCTCGTCGGGGCTACTCCTGGCGCTACCCATTCTTGTCGCGCTGCTGATCACCAACCTGTCACTGGCCATCCTGGGCCGCGCCGCGCCACAACTCAACCTGATCGTGATCGGTTTTCCGCTGACCATCACCCTCGGCTTCGTCGGACTGATGTTCGGTCTGTCCTACCTGAGCCAGCCCTTGCAGCAGGCCTTCGAGTACGGACTGCAGGCCATGCTCGGGAACTTCTCGGCTCGTTAAGGCGCCTTCTCGGGATCACCATGGACGAGCTGGAAAGTGCCTTCCGCGTAGCGATGCGTAAACGGGGTGCTCGATTCGATACCCTCGGAATAGTCCAGAATCAAGTAGCCCAGAAAGCCCCGCTTGCGCTGCAACTGCAGCGCTCGCCGCTTGAGAATCAATCCGGACTCGCCGTCGCCGCCGGTACGGAAACTCTTGGCGCGCATCGACAGCAAATAGGTGTTTCGGCCAACCATCCGCTCCTCGATCGTCCAGTTCGGTGCCAGCGGATCGTAGACCACATAGGCGACGATCGCCGCCGCCGCGGCCAGGCCGAGATTCGCGGCCGGTCCGGTGTATGCGGGCGCCGCATAGGCCGTCGCGCCGATCAGGGCGACGGCCTTGCCGGGCTCGACGCTGACGGTCGGGTCAGGCGACTGCGCATAGCGGCTGTCCGGGGGACTGTTCACTGCCCGCGCCGGCGGCTGCACGTCGACCGTGCCACAGCCGGTCATCAGCAGGGCCGCGACAAAGAGACCGGCAGGGATGAGCCTTGGCACGCTCATCGCTCAAAGATAGCTGAACAGGCTCAGGCCACTGATCGTCACAAACGACTTCTGGGCGGCTTCCAGACTCAGCTGCTGACGCGTGAAATCCGAGAGCGCCTGCGCGTAATCCAGATCCTGAAGCGCCGAAAGGCTCTGCTGATGGAGGATGTCCACCGCCGTCGAGCGGTTGCTCAGACCGTCCAGCGCCTGCAGGCGCGCACCGACCGAGGCCTGAACGCGGCTGACGTTGCTCAGCGCCTGGTCGAGATGGGTCAGGTGCCCCGCCAGCTGGCCGGTGAATTCGGTCCTCGCCTGGCTCGACGCGAGCGGCGCGCGCAGCAGGCCGATCAGCTCCTGCATCGTCTGGAAGACGCTCTTGTTGCCGCTCGGCGTGATGCTGAAGCGATCGCCATCGGCAGGCAGACCGGTGATCACCACCTGCGCACCAAAGTCCGCCGCGGGCGCTCCACTGAGCAGCGGAATGGCCTGCCCGGCAGTGAATGGCAGCAGCTCACTGACTGACTTGGCGGGCAAAGGCGCGTCCGGGGGGGGCGGCGTCGAAACGTCGAACAACTGATATTGGCTGACCCCGGAAACCGACGAGAACCTGATTTCCAGCGCCTGATTGGTGCTTCCCTGCCAGAAATCCGAGTTCGATGCGCGTTGCCACTTCTGCGCATCAAGCACCGAACCGCTGTCGATCACCCCGCTCCCCTGGTTCACGGAGCTCCCGTCGCCACCGCCGGCGGCGGCCAGGAAGCTGCCATTGCCTTGCCGGATGTTCATGAACAGATCGCTGCCGGCAACGCTGCTCGACATCTGCTGCGCGGCCCCTACCTGCATCAGACGCTCGCCGTCGTCACCGAAATAGCCGACCGAGGGCGCGCCCGCCGGCGATGTCGCCGCACGCAGCACGAAGGGCGTCGTCGCCCCCTGGTGACCGGCAAAGAGATAATCGCCCTCGCCGTTCTGGCTGTTGGCAATTCCCAACAGTTCCGAGAAGCGCGCATCGATTTCGCTGGCCACCGCCTGGCGGTCGCTGTCACTGAGAATCGTGTTGCCGGCCTGAATGACACGACCGCGAACGCTCTGCAGGAGATCGCTCACCGCACCGAGTTGACTATCCACCAGCCCCAGCCGATCGACGGCCGCCCCCTGGTTGCGTGCGTATTGAGCCGCGATTTCACGGCTCTGCGTGACGCTCAGCACACGCGCCGCAGCGACCGGGTCGTCCGCTGGCGAGAGAATTCGCCGGCCGCTGGAAATCTGTTCCTGCAGCTTGAGCAGCTGGCTCTGATTGCGCTCCATGCCGCGCACACCGGCATCATAGAGTTGATTGCTGCTGATCCGCATCTGGGTCTCCTTAAGCCGCCAGTTCGAGAATCGTATCGAACAAGGAAGCGCCAACCTGAAATGCCCTCGCCGACGCCTGGTAGGCCTGCTGATAGCGAATGAGATTCGCCGCTTCCTCATCGAGATTGACCGCCGAGAGCGAGTCGCGACTCGCTTGTGCCTGTGCCAACAAATTCTGCTGTGCTTCGGAGCTGACCTGCAACTGGCGTGTCTGGTTGCCGGTTTCGCTGACCAGGCGCGCGTATGCGTCCTGATAGGAGGCCGTCTGCCCGGACATCGTCCGCTGCGTCTGCAGCTGCGCAAGCGACAGCGCGTTGCGCCCGTCGGCCGTGGCTCCGCTGTTGAGCTCGACCGAGAAACGGTCCCCATTATTGGGCAAACCGGTAATCACGAAGCTGAAGCCCGTCGGCGGATTGACGTTGACCGAGCCCACCAGGGTGAGCGTTGCGCCGCTGGTGTACGCAATCCCCTGGTCGCTGGCGGTGATGTCCACCGGCGCCGCACCGTCGATCGACACGCGCGCACCGACCGGGAAGTTGCGCAGTTCGCCGGCATTGTATTCCAGACTGATCGGCAATCCGGGCACAGCGTCCTGGTAGCCGGGTCCGGCTTGCCCCAGTGAAACGGTGGCCGAACCCGTATTGGCCGTGCCGGCGGCGGCGCGCAGTGGTCCGGCAGCGGCGACCAGACGCGAGTCGGCGACCAGGGCAGGATTCACAGCGATGCCGCGAGCCGCAGCCCGCGTCGGCTGAATCAGATAGCTGGAGCCGGCCAGCAGGGCACCCGGTGAAGCCAGGACAAAGCCCTGCGGGTCGCTGCTCAGCTGTGCGTTCACCGCCGCCAGGTCGGCCCCTGCCCATTGCCTGTTGTCGCTCAGGCGCGTCAGGGTAAGGCCCGCGCCGTCGGCATTGAGGCGGTAGTCGCTGTTACCCAG
>LBIU01000167.1 GCA_000987445.1 Candidatus Accumulibacter adiacens
TCGAAATCGTTCCAGGAACGCCTCGCCGCCGCCAGCGTCGATCTGCTGCGCCAGCGAGAGCGTCCGATGCTCCTGCTGTTCGACCAGTTCGAGGAGTTGTTTTCGCAAACGCCGATGGCCTGCGCACGCCGCTTCCGTCAGTTCTTCGGCGCACTGCTGGACATCGAGGGTCTGTATCTGGTGCTGACGCTGCGCAGCGAATTCACTGTTCGCTTGATGGAATGGCTGGGTGAAGACCTGTTTCGGGCGTCGCTAGTCGCCCTCGAGCCAGTGAAGGATGAAGAACAGCTGGAGGCGATCATTACCGGCCCCGCGCGGGCCTGTGGAGTCCCGGTACAAGGCGAGCTGGTTTCGACGCTCCTCGCCGCGGCCAGCGCTAGCGGAGGCGCCCTGCCGCTGATCGCCTTGACCCTTGAACGCTTGTTCGAGGAGCGTGACGCCGAGGAAGGGCTGACCCTGGCGGCCTATGAACGCATGGGCGGGCTGGCGAGCATCGTGGACACGGCGGCGGCCGGTATCGAGCGCTTGATTGCCAGCGACCCAGCCCTCGAACTCGCTTGCGCGCAGTTGTTTGCCGAGCTGGCAACGGTGATCGACGAGGTGCCGACGCGGCGCGCGGTCGAAGTTGCGCCGCTGCGCGCCGACAGGCAGATCGGCCGGCTGGTCGATGCCTTGCGCCGACAGGGCTTTCTGTCCGACCCGGACGATCAGCATGTCGAGCTCGCCCACGAGACGCTGCTCATCCATTGGCCGCGCCTGCGGCAGTGGTGCGCCCGCTATCGCGACAGCCTGGCGCTACGTCGGCAGGCGAAAATGGCGGCCAGGGAATGGTGGCAGCTGGTCGCGCAGGAGGCCGATTTGACCGCTGCGGGCCGGCCCGGTAACCATCCGCTGCTCTGGAGCTGGGAGCGGCAGAAGCCGGTGTTGCTTGCCTTGCTGGAACTCAGCCACCGCCTGCCGCTGCCCGATCCTGACGACTTCCACGACCCCGGCATTGCCGCATGGCGCACGCTCGAAGGCAGCCGGGACAAGACCTTGCACCGCTTTCTGCGACCCGAACCGCTACGCCTGCTTGATGAATTGGCCTGTGACAGCACGCAGCATCATCGCCGCGAAGAGATCGGCCTACGTCTCAATCAGATGGGCGATCCGCGCCGCGGCGTCGGACTAACTGCCGCGGGCCTGCCGGACATTGTATGGATCGATATCGCTGCCGGCGGGGAAGTGCAGCTCGAAGGCAAGGCGACCGAGGTGTTCACGGTGAAACCGCTGCGCATTTCGCGCTACCCGATCACCTGGCAGCAGTACGCTGCCTTCCTGACTGCCGAGGATGGCTATCATGATCGCCGCTGGTGGCGGAAGTTGGTACAGCGCAAACAACCGGGCGAGACGCGCTGGGGGTTCCAGAACCACCCGGCGATCAACATTGCCTGGAGCGACGCCGTCGCCTTTTGCCGTTGGCTGAGCGAGCACTCACCCGCGAGCGGGGGAAAGATCATTCGCCTGCCGACCGAATGGGAGTGGCAGTGGGTCGCTCAGGGCGGCGTCATGAAGCGGAAATATCCCTGGGGAAACGACTGGAACCCGGCGCGTGCCAACAGCCATGAGAGCGGCACCGGCCGAACCATGGCCGTCGGCATGTATCCGCTGGGCGCGCCCGAAGGCGAGACGGTTGCCGACCTCGCCGGCAACGTCTGGGAGTGGTGTCTGAACGCCTACGACCATCCTGCCAGCACGCAGATCGGCGGCGAGCTTTCGCGCACGCTGCGTGGCGGGTCGTGGCTCGACTTTCCGGGTGACCTGCGAACCGCCAAGCGCGAAGAGTTCGCGCCCGACGACCGCGATGGCGACATCGGCTTCCGGGTGGTGCTCGCGGCGCCGCTCGAATCGGCCGAGTAGTTCGAAGAAGGCATGCAACGGGCGCCGGCCTGATTCCCGGCCATCAGCCGGCGACGACCAGGGGAGCGGGGCGGATGAGCGATCCTGCGTGCCTGGGCAGCGGTTGGCGATCACTTGTGGCTGACGGTGAGGCTGACCTGGCCACGGTTGTTGCCATAGAACTTCCAGGCATCGTTGGCGTAGCAATACAGATAGCCCGAGCGCTGCGGCTTGAAAGTGCACTGCTCGCCGATGGTGAAGGTCTCGCCCTCGATGGCCGTGCCGCTGCCGTCCATGTTCGGCTGGTTGGCGATCATGCCGATCAGCGCGAACCAGGGGGCCTCCTCGCGACGCCGCGATCCCCACCAGTCGGCAGTGTCCTTGCCGGTCAATCGTTTGTAGATGGCTTCGCCCTCGCCGATGACATTACCCAACAGGTGCGCGACCTCGCCGATCTGGAACTGGCCTTCGTGCACCCCGCCCGGGCCGCAGGGGATGTTGCTGTCCAGCCACTCGCCACTGGCGACAAAGGCGTAGCTCACGCCGGCTTCCAGGTACAAGCCGGTGGCATTCCAGTGCCAACGGGCGAAGACCGTCGCTGTGGCCGACTCACCGGCACCGAGGACGCGCGTCGACCAGTAGGGGGCCTGAGCCAGCGGCGGTACCTGATGCCGGTCCCAGACCTGTTCAGCCAAGGCACGGCCGACGTTTTTTGCGGCCACCAGCGGCGTGGCGCGGGGCAGGGTGCGCAGATGCTTCCACACGCCGCGCAAGGATTCGTGAAGGAGGCCACGTGGATCGGGACTCAATTGGCTGGCAAGCGCCGGATTGACGCGCAGGCCGAGTGCCCTTGCTTCATCGATCATCCACTGCAGCGCGCCGTCGGAAAGACCATGTTCCCGGTAACCGCCACCGACGTCTTCGTGTGTTCCGGCGAACCAGAGTTGCTTCAGACTGCCGTCGAGCGGACGCTGTCCGTCGGTCCACAGGGTCGGTGCAAAACTGGCGCGTTGTTCGTCCATGGCCAGCGCGTGGCGAGCGTGGCGAATGGCAGCGCCGAGTTCGGTGTTGTGAAAGCGGTAACTGCTCGGCTCGTCGAGGACCTGGTCGAGGAGCACCAGATCGTCGGGAACGCCGAGCGAACCGACCGTGTCCCAGACGCCGAGCAAGTGGATGGCTGGTTTGCCGTCGGGCAGGTCGCCAGCATGAAAGCGGTAGTCGCCCCCCCATTCCGCGACCTCCCGGCCCTTCCGATAGCCCTGCTGATACGCTTGGTCGACCGCTCGCCAGGCCTGCCGATCGCTGCGGTCGCCAAGGTCGAGAAGACCGCAGCAGGCGATGAAGCCGCCGAGACTGCGCACGGTATAAGCGCCGCGACTGAACCCGAAGAGGAAGATCCGGTCACCCTGGCGGTAGTGGTCGCACAGCCAGCGGTAGGCAGCGATGATATTGCGGCTGAGACCAAGACCGATACCGCCGCCGAGCAGACGGTCCACCAGGCTCCCTTCGGCACCAACCCCGGGATGGTAGTAGACCCGTTGCCGTTCGTCGCGCAGGCAGAGCTTACACAGCTTGACGACATTGGTCGGAGCGGGCAGGGCGCCCATTTCCTGCTCCGGGCTGCACCAGGTTCCGTCACTGCAGACAACGAGGTTGCGTGGCTTCATCGTGCTTTCTCCACGGCATTTGCAGGCGGCAAGCCAAAGCGGAAGCGGGTGAATTCTGCAGCCGGCCGCGGCCGGCTGAACAGGAAGCCCTGCACCGCGAAGCAGCCGTGTGCGGCAAGAAAGTTCAGCTGCTCGACGGTTTCGACACCCTCGGCGATGACTTCCATGTTCAGGCTCTTGGCCATGGCCACGACGGCGTGCACGATGGCTGCGTCGTTGGCGTCGGTCGACAGGTCGCGCACGAACGAGCGGTCGATCTTCAGTCGCGAGACCGGAAAACGCTTGAGGTAGGCGAGACTCGAGTAGCCGGTACCGAAGTCGTCGATGGCCATGCGTACGCCCAGGGTGGCGAGTGCCTGCAGCAGCTTGGCGGCGGCCAGGGGGTCGTCCATCAGCAGGCTCTCGGTCAGTTCCAGTTCGAGAGTCAGCGGCTGCAAGTTCGCTTCGGCGAGAAGCGCGGCGATCCGCTCGCAGAGGTCGCCCTGCTGCAACTGGCGTGCCGAGAGGTTGACGCTGATCCGCAGGCCGTTCTGGCCGGCATCGTGCCAACGTTGCGCCTGCTGACAAGCCTCGCGCAGGACCCACTCGCCGATCGGGACAATGAGGCCGGTTTCCTCGGCAACCGGGATGAAGCGATCCGGCGCTACCAGGCCCAGCTGCGGGTGGCGCCAGCGAATCAGCGCTTCCATGCCGGTGATCTGGCCACTGCGGCTGTCAACCTGCGGTTGGTAGAAGAGCTCGAACTCGCCACGTTCAATGGCCGTGCGCAGGTCGTTCTCGATCGACACGCGCTCGATCACCGCCTGATTCATGGCCTGGGTGAAGAACTGGAAGTTGTTGCGACCGCGCTCCTTGGCGTGATACATCGCCGTGTCGGCATTGCGCAGCAGGCTGGGCACATCTTCGCCGTCTTCGGGATAGATGCTGATGCCGATACTTGGCGTCACGTGCAGCGGACGCTTGCCGATCAACTGCGGCGCCGCCACGACGGCGAGCACCTTGCGCGCCACCCGCGCCACGCGCTCCACATCGGCCACGTCGGGAATGACGATGATGAACTCGTCGCCGCCGAGGCGGGCGACCGTTTCGGTTTCGCGGAGCACCTGACTGAGACGCTCGGCAACACGCGCCAGGAGCTGGTCGCCGATGTCGTGACCCAGCGTATCGTTGATCAGCTTGAAGCGATCGAGGTCGAGGAAGAGCACCGCGGCATGCGTCGCATCGCGCCTGGATTTGGCGAGTGCCTGCCGAATGCGGTCCTCGAGCAGCATGCGGTTTGGCAGCCTGGTCAGCACATCGTGGTGGGCGAGAAAGTGGATGTGCGCCTCGGACTGCTTGCGTTCGCTGATATCGTCGAAACTACCCGTGTAGTGGGTGACCGTACCGTCGGCGCTTTTGACCGCAGTAACCGTCAGCCAGGCCGGAAAGACTTCACCGTTCTTGCGGCGCTGCCAGACTTCTCCCTGCCACAAGCCATCTGCTGCGATCGTCGACCAGCCATCGAGAGCCGGGCCGTCGCTCTGCAGTGCGGCGGAAAACAGCCCGGGTGTCTCACCGATGACCTCGCGCTGTGCGTAACCGGTGATGGTGGTCAACGCCGGGTTGGCCGAGACGATGCGCTCGTCGCCGTCGGTGATACAGATTGCCGAAGTGCTTGCCGAGAAGACCGTCGCGGCCAGACGCTGCGCCTGCTCGGCGCGACGCTGATTGACGATCCGCCAGATATCCTGGCCGATCAGGCGGGTCGTCTCAATGTCATTTTCGCTGTAGGGCTCGGCCTTGTTGCCGACGCCAAGCAGCATGCGCCCCAGCCCGCCCTCGACCACCGGTACGCCGATCAGCCGTTCGATCCCGGCAAGCGCCAGCCGCTGAAGGCTGGCCAGGCTTGTCGGCTGGTCGTTGAAAACCAGGGGCGAGCGCTGGCTCAAGGCTTCGCCCCATAGATCGGCCAGGCTGCTGCCACAAAGTTGCTCGGCAAGCGCCCGCGAAGCACCGCTGCGCGTTCCCTGCGACCAGCTGACGGAGTCGATACTGCGCTGATCGGCATGTGCGAGAAAGAGGAAAGACACCCGGCTGCCGGTCAGTTGCTCGACGACGGCGAGCCCGTGCTGGATGAAGGCGTCCTCTTCCATTTGCTCGGCAGCCTTGGGAAGTTCAAGCATCGCCAAGGCTCTTTCGGCCTGATGCTTGAGCAGCGCGGCCGACCGCTTTTGCGCTTCCTCGCGGCGCTGGCGTTCGCTGACGTCGCTGAGGATGCAATGGCTGCACGCCCCGCCCTGCGGTGTCCGATGGATGCGGCCACTGGCCTGAACGGTGATCGTCTTGCCGTCTTTGCACAGCAAGTCGAGCAGCAGATCCTTGATCTGCCCTTGCTCGACGTCGGTCGGCAAAGCCTCACGCAAGAGCCGCCATGAACGTGCCTCCAGGAAGGTGCTGATCTGCTGGCCGACGACCTCGGCACGGTCGTAGCCGAGCAGTGCCAGCCAGGCGTCGTTGACCTCGACCAGCCGGTAGCCGGCGAGGTCCACCGACTGATAGGGCAGTGGCGCGCCGCTGAACAAGGCGTGATAGTGTTCTTCGGATGTCGCCAGTGCCGCTTCGCGTTCGAGGATGGCGTTGACCATGCGGCGCATGCTCGACGCCAGGTTTTCCAGCTCCGCGGCCCGCGAGGAGGGTAGCGGCGCCGCGTAGTCACCGTCGGCGATGGCCTGAACATGGCGGCCGAAGTCGGCGATCCGCCGAACCAGACGCTGGCCATAGATGTAGGCACCGAGCACCGCCAGCGCAAGGGCCACGGCAAGGCCTCCGGCGAGGGCCAGCAAGGTCGAACGCATGGTCGCGAAAGCGATCTCGGTCGGCTGTGCCACCAGCGTCAGCCAGCCGGAGTCGCCCACCGGCACGACGGTGCCGATTTGCGCCTGGCCGTCGAGCGAGAAACGACCGGTCCCGAAGCGCCCGGCAAGACCGGCCTGCACCAGCGGCAGATTGGCGAGGTTTTCCTGACGCGCAGCGCGGCCAGCGTCCGGATGCGCGACAACTTGCCCGAGACGGTCGATGATGATCGGCAGCACGGCCGCGGCGCGCCCGAGTTCCATGATATGCGCCGACAATTGCCGGAGATCGATTTCACCCACCAGCGTCGAGCCGGCGCCGAGGGTGGATGCCGCTTGGCTGTCCAGCGGCACGGTGATGGCCACGACGATCTTGCCACGCTGCGACAGGTAGGTGTCGGACCAGGTCGTGCTGCCGCTCGAACGTGCGGCGCGAAGGAAACTTCGTGCCGAGAAGTCGAGCCCCAGCAGGTCATCGCGGTCGCTTCGCCGTGCGAGCGGCAGACCCACATCGCTGACCCGCGCGTTGGCATTCAGAATGTAGAGCGCGTCCAGTGGTGCGTGCGCGTTGACCTGGGTGTCGATAATCACCCGAACCCCTGTGTGTGGGCTAGCGGGCATTGCTTCGATTTCGGCGGCGATGCGTTCGAGTTCGCCTGCCGAGCCCTGCAGAAAGTCGTCCACCTGTCGCGCCAAAGCGACTGCCAGGGCACGGTTACTACTCTCCACCTGATCGTTGAGCAGTGGCAGCAGCACCCCGAGCAGGATCGCGACGACCACCAGGGTAGCCATGGCAACGACCGTCGACAGGCCCAGAGCAAGCCAGAAGCGAAGAGAGCGCGCCATCTCGCGAATCCTAGGCCAGGACGGCCTGGCAAGGCCTCATAGGGGCGCCAACGCCGAGCCTCTTGCGGGATCGATGGCGGCGTCTATGGCAGCGACTTGAACTTGCCATCGCGTATGACCGATAGGAAAGTGTCGCGCTGCGTATCGCCGCCGGCATCGAAGCTGATCGGCGACTGTGCGCCAGCGAAGGTGGCCTGTGCGAGCAGCGCCTGTTTTAGGCTCTGTCCGCTGGACCTGGCCGCAAGCGCGTCGAGCGCGACGTTGGTGGCGTCGAAACCCGTCAATCCGGGGAAGCCCGGCTCGTGGGCGAAGCGCTCGCGATAGGCACGGAGGAACGCCAGATAGGCCGGGGCGGTGCTGTCGCGGTCGACGTATTGGGCGACCACCAGCCCCTCAACGGCGCGGCCACCGAGCTCGATCAGGCGTTCGGTGGCCGCCCATTCGGAAGTGGCGATGCGCAGATCGGCAGCACGCATGCGCAGTTGCTGGACCAGCAAGGCGGTGTCCACGGAATTGGCGATGATGACCACCCCGTCAGGCTGCTCGGTAAGAACGCGGCTGGCGAGCGCGGCCAGCGATTGCCCTGATTCGAAGCCCATTTCGGCAATGATTTCGCCACCCAGGCGCTCGAAGGCGGCTCGGAAATCGCCTGCCCAGCTCTCGCTATAGGCCTTGTTGCGGAGGTCACAGACGAGTACGGTGCGCCGCAGACCGTTTTCATGAAAGTGGTATTCAGCCGACTTAAAGACGTGCGCCGCCGTTGGAGCGACGACTCGGAAGAACTGATCGTCGAGACCGGTCAGCGCGTTCGTGGTCACCGTCGGAGAGAGGAGAGGGACGCCGGCAGCGTTGAACTGCGGCAGGATCGCCACCGCTATGGCGCTGGTCATTGGACCGATGACCACCTCGGGTCTGCTGGCCAGCAGTCGGCCTGCGGCCTGTTTGGCGACCGCGGCGTCCTGCTGGTCGTCCTCGGCGATCAATTCGATTGGTCGACCGTTGATTCCGCCTTGTCGATTGCGCATCTCGACGGCGAGCATGGCTCCGTTGCGACCACCAATACCGAGGTCGGCGACGCGCCCGGAGAGTCCCCCGAGAAAACCGATGCGCACCGGCTCCGGTGGGGAACAAGCAAGCGCGCCGAGCAGGAGGGCTGCGACCATGGTGGCGAGCGCCGGGCGGAGGAGTGGCCGCCGCCGATTGCGAATCGTCCTTGTTGTTGACGCAAGCATCCATTTCCTCTGCGGCAGCGAACCACCTTGCGGCAATCGCCAAAAGCTGAATGTACCATTGTACGAGACGACGGCGTGCCGCGCCGATGCGCTGCGAGAGGCGAACACGGGAAGTGGAAGCTGCGCTGACCGCGCGGGAAGTCTGGCGTCGGCCGGCGTTTTTGCAGCCAGTGGTGGACAGCGATTTTCCCGGTCGCCGCAGAAGACGGTGGGTGGTCGGGGCAAGAGGTACCGGCTTCTCTCGGTCAGCAGTCACATTTGCCGGCTGATCGGGAAAAAGTCCGAAAACTGCACTAAACAGGCGACTATCGAGCCTCAAGCCATTGAAACGACTGACATGTCGGCGCTATTATGGCAGGCGTCGTCAAGCGTTGATCTGACGGCATTTTTTGCAGCAGAATACACCCACTGGGAGAGAGATTGATGGACAAGAGAACTCCGCCGCCCACCCCGAGCAGCGATGACCGCAAGGCGGGAGGAACAACGGAAGCCGAAAATACTGAATCTCCGGCTGCCAAGCCGGCAGCGCGAGCCCCGCGGGCCCGGACTGTTTCAGCAGCGACGCGGGCAGCACAGCCACGTCGGGCGGCGGCTGGAGATGTGGCTCCGGCACGCACGCCGGCCGCCATGGAAGCTTTCGATGTTGCCGAAGCGGCCAGTTCGGCGATCGAGCACAAGCAAGTCGCCCTTCGTGACATCATCGCGCACGCCACCGTCGGTGATACCGCGTCCTTGGCGAAGACGCTCGAAGCGATCATGACCGGCGCGTCTCCCGACGACGCCGCGGCCTTGCGCAAGGCGCTGTTGGCAGAAAGGAAGGAGCCGCAAGCCAGGCCGCCAAGCAGCCCCGACGATGAACTGGCGTCGAGCTGGCGCGAAACGAGTTCCTACCCCTATCGCAACCTGATGTCGCGCAAGGCGTATGAGAAGCAGAAATACCGCTTGCAGGTCGAGTTGCTCAAGCTGCAGAACTGGATGAAGGAAACAGGGCAGCGCGTGGTGGTCATTTTTGAAGGTCGCGATGCGGCCGGCAAGGGTGGCGCCATCAAACGGTTTACCGAGCACCTCAACCCACGCGGCGGGCGTGTCGTGGCACTCGAGAAACCAAGCGAGCAAGAACGCGGGCAATGGTACTTCCAGCGCTATGTGCGCCACCTGCCGACTGCCGGGGAGATCGTTTTCTGTGACCGCTCGTGGTACAACCGCGCTGGCGTCGAACGGGTGATGGGTTTCTGTACCGAAGATGAGTACACGGAGTTCATGCGCCAGACGCCGGAAGTCGAACGTACGCTGGTGCGCAGCGGTATTCACCTGATCAAGTTCTGGTTTTCGGTCAGCCGCAAGGAACAGCGCCGCCGCTTCAAGGAGCGCCAGGTCCACCCCCTCAAGCAGTGGAAACTGTCGCCGATCGACCTCGCTTCGCTCGACAAGTGGGACGACTACACCAAGGCCAAGGAGGCGATGTTCTTCCACACCGATACCGCCGAAACGCCATGGACGGTGATCAAGTCCGACTGCAAGAAACGCGCGCGTCTGAATGCCATGCGTTACGTCCTGCACAAGCTCAACTACACGGGTAAGGACGTTGACGCCATTGGCCCCATCGACCCCTTGCTCGTCGGCCGTCCTCACGTGGTTTACGAACCCAGCGGAACGACCGCCCATCCGTCTGGCGAGCACACGCCGATTCTGTAGCCCTGACCGGGAATGCGCAGCAACGAACGGGGCGCCCAGAGCGCCC
>LBIU01000168.1 GCA_000987445.1 Candidatus Accumulibacter adiacens
GCCGCGCACGGGCTGAAAATGCCGAAGCTGGCAATGCCCCTGCGGGTGCTGCTGACCGGCCAGGAACAGACGCCTTCGGTCGATGCGCTGCTCGCCCTCTTCCCGCGCGAAGAGGTGCTCAGGCGACTGGCCGTCGCCGGCTAGCCGCGGGCCATCCTGGAGTTCCTACACTTCGCCAGTGAATTCGCCGCGCGCCGGGTAATCCTTGCTGATCGCAAAGTCGATGGCGCCGAGCAGGTCCTGGAACTGCGGGCGGGCGAAGGGCATCGTCTGCACCGCGCCGTAGTACAGCGTCCCATCGGGGCGAACCAGGAACACCCCGGGCTCACTGAACAGCTCGGGTTCCTCGATGCCGATGGATGTCTTGCCGCGCGAGGTGCTGATATAAAGCCCCCACTGGCGCGCGTTGCGCAGGCTCAGGCCATAGCCGAACTGCACACCCCTTGCGCCCACTTTCTCGGCCATTTGCCGGCCGCGTTCCTCGCCGTCGCTGCTCAGCGCGAGAATCTGCACGCCACGTGACGCGAAATCGGGTGACAGGCGCTCCAGCTCAAGCAGGTATTTGGCGCAGATCGGGCAATGCAGGCCGCGATAGAAGACCAGCAGGTCGAAGTGCTCGGCGGGCGACGCCCCGAGGACGAAACGTCCGCCGGATGTCAGCGGAACGTTCAGGGCGGGAACCGGGTCGCGCGGCAGCAAGGCCTTGAGTTGCATTGGGCTCTCCTTAGGGCTGACAGATTGCGGATGAAGAAAAAACTGCGGGTGTCGAGTCACGCGATTGACAGCAAAACGGCTTGCTGCTGCTCCCCGCCCGTCGCGCCGGTCTGACAGCACAGGATCGCCCGGGTTCTGCAGCACCCGGCATTGCTGAAACGCAATACCGGGAAGGCTGGCAAGACCGGGGCGACGAAGCCGCCCAGCCTGGACCGGCAACGCTCAGCTTTCTTCGTCGCCAGCGATGAAGCGATAGGTCAGCGCGCCGAGCGCGCCACCGACGATCGGAGCCACCCAGAACAGCCAGAGCTGGGCCGTCGCCCAATCGCCGACGAACACCGCGACGGCGGTGCTGCGCGCCGGATTGACCGAGGCGTTGGTGACCGGGACGCTGATCAGGTGGATCAGCGTCAGTCCGAGGCCGATGGCAATCGGCGCGAAACCGGCCGGCGCACGCTTGTCGGTGGCACCCATGATGATCAGCAGAAAGAACATGGTCAACACCACTTCAGTGACCAGCGCCGCAAGCAATGAATACTTTCCCGGTGAGTGCTCGCCGTAGCCATTCGAGGCAAAACCGTTCGCCAGCTCAAAGCCCGGAGCGCCACTGGCAATGACGTACAACACCGCGCCGGCGGCTATGCCACCGAGAACCTGCGCGACGATGTAGGGTGCCAGCTTGCTCGCCGGAAATCGACCGCCGGCCCACAGCCCGACGGAAACGGCCGGATTGAGATGACAACCCGAGATATGGCCGATGGCGTAGGCCATGGTCAACACGGTCAGTCCGAATGCCAGTGAAACACCCGTCAGGCCAATGCCCACCTCCGGAAACGTCGCTGCGAGTACCGCACTGCCACAACCACCGAGAACAAGCCAGAATGTTCCAAGAAACTCCGCGCTGTATTGCTTCATTGAATTGTCCTTTTTCGATTGGACTGCCATGGGTCGTAGGGCGCCCTGTCGGGCACGGGAAGACATTCACGGCTCCCTTATCCCGGCACATCCAGCGGGCGCCAGAACAACCACTTGGCAAGGCGTCATCTCGTCACATGGCGCCAAACCGGAAACCGACGCCGCGCATTTTAGCCGAAGATTGCGTCGATGCCACAAGCGCTTTTTTGCAGAAGCCCGCGGATTAACGACCACAGTTCCGTCTGTCGGGATTTACAGGCCAGGCTTCTATGATCGAATCCGCGTAGTATGGACCGCCTGTCTCTCGTGGAGAAACCGTCTGCGGGCGCAACAGATTGTCTGTGAGAGTGGCCGGACAACGGGAAAATCACCCGGCGGCGTGATGAAACCAGTGGTCCGAGCGCTCTTCGCCATCGCCAGAAGGCCATCCAGGTCAGCGAACTTCGGTCGGATAAGGCCGCGTAGGGCGACGATGGAGCGCTGAAGGTCTTTCGGCATCACGAGCAATGGCCGGCGCGCGCTGGCTGCAGCCCCCGTGCAGCCGATAGCGGATTACCTCGCGAGAAAATCCGCCTTCAAGCACCGCGTCACCTACCCGTGGTCGCTGTCTTTCCGATCAAATCCATTTCATTTTCTTGAAGAGAACGTACTGAGCAAAGGCAAAGACAAAAAGCATGACGCTGACCCAAGCAAATGCGGAGCTATTTTCGGTTCCCGGAATCCCGCCGACGTTGATTCCCAGAAGTCCGGTGAACAGGCCCAAAGGGAGAAAGATGGCGGCGACGATCGACAACACGTACATGGTTTTGTTCATCTTCTCGGAGAGGGCGTTGTTGAGCTCTTCCTGGGTGATCGCCGCACGATCGCGGGCCGAGTCGAGATCATCGACGAACCTGGCCGTGCGTTCGGCGAGTTCGCGGACCCGCACCCGATCAGCGTCGGTCAGCCAGGGTACGCGCTCGTTCTGCAGGCGTGCGAGCACGTCGCGTTGCGGGGAAATGTAGCGCCGCATGCTGATCGTTTGTCGGCGCAGGTGGGCAAGCTTGGGACGCAGCTCATGACTTTCCTCGGTCAATACCGTGTCCTCCAGCTCATCGACACTGTCATCGATGTCACTGATGACATCGGCCATCCGGTCGGTAAGCTTGCTGGCGGCCATGACCAGAAAATCGCTGATCGAATCCGGCCCCTTGCCGGCCTGGATGCTCTTGTTGATGTCGTCCATGGCCATCACCCGCCGATGCCGCATGCTGATGATGCGGTGCTCGTCGAACCACATGCGGATGGCGACCATGTCCTCGAGATCGGCACCGGCATTGAAGTTGACGCCGCGCAGGATCAAAAGCAGCGACGTTCCGGATGACAGGACTCGCGGGCGGGTCTCTTCGGCCATCAAGGCGGCGCACGCCACTTCATCGAGGCCGCTCTCTTCGACCAGCCATTGCTTGGCCCCTTCGTCCGCATAATCGAGATGCAACCAGAGGATTCCCTGATCCGGTTCCCAGCGGCTGATCCGATCCCAGTTCATCGGTTTGCCGCCCCCCCCCTCGAGAATGTATGCAAAGACCAGACCGCTCTTTTTTCTTGGCATGCTCAAAATCCAATCATTCGGTTAATCGAAAATGGCGACCGGACGATTCCCGGCCGCACCCAGTTTGCTAAGTACCTCCGGCGACGAAGAATACGACCGGCGCACGCGAGACGCGGCTACTGGCCGGGCATCCCCGACTTCTCGCAATGGGCCTCCCGGTACGGCCCGCCGACCCGCTGCCAACCGACGCCCGGCGAGGTCTGAGCGCAGAATACCTGACCGTCGATTCTGCTGCGCCAGAGATACCAGGGAGCCGGCGCGGCAAGGACAGATGCGCAGAACAGCAGGCATGGCAGCAGGCTGGCAAGGCGGGAGCTCATGCGCCCTCCCGACGATCGTTCGGCCGCGCTTCGGATCGCCTGCACTTCGCCGAGCACGAGGCCACGCCTGGACGCTGAAGATCAACCGCCACTTTTCGTGCCTCCGCCTTGGCGATCAGGTTCCGGAAACCCGCCAACGACGACACGAAAAGCAAGCGCCCCCTTGCCCTGACGCTTGACCTCGTACATCAGGGCGTCAGCGGCGGCGAGCGCCTCCGCCGCCGACAGGACCGGTTCGAGAAAGCTGACGACGCCAATGCTGCAGGTGACCCCCTGCCCGTTGGCCGAAAACGCCTCGCGCAGCTCATCAACGAGGTGCTCGAGCACCCGCCTTGCGCCGCGCCCATCGCTTTCCGGCAGGAGCAGCGCAAACTCGTCACCACCGAGACGTGCCGCAGTATCGGTGTTGCGCAGGGTTCTCTTGAGGACCTGCCCGGTTGTTCGCAGCACCCGATCGCCTTCGGCATGGCCAAGCGTATCGTTGACGCGCTTGAAGTCATCGAGGTCGACATAGGCAAGAGTGAGCGGCGTCTTGTGGCGCTGCGCCATCGCCAGCTGGTGCTCGAGCCGATCCTCGAACGCACGCCGGCCATACAAGCCGGTCAGGGCGTCGGTGCGTGCCAGCAGCTGCTGCTCAACCAGGCCGCGACGCAGTGCCGTCAACAGCGAACTGGTGATGAAGAAGAAACCGAAACGAATGAGCGCGTTCCAGACCGGGATCAGTGAATTCGAATACGGATTGCCGGTGGCCAACTGGGTGCTGTACCACAAGACGCAGCACATCAGCGCACTGCCAATGCCCGCCCGGCGTCCGCCGTACCAGGCGGCCAGAGCCACCGGCCCGAGGTAGAAAAGCGACATCGATACCTCGTAGCCGGTGAAATAGTCCGCAGCCCCGACAAGGAGCGCACCGACGACCGACAATCCGACGATGCGGCCGCGACCCAGGCGATCCAGGAAGCGATCAGCGGACGCCAGGCAGCGCACTGGAGCGTCGTTGCTCATGAGAAGGACCCGCGTACTGCACTACTGGCGGACGAGCACCACATTCTTCATAGGCCAAGGCTCCTCGCAGCGCAGGCTGCTGGTCAGCGCATCGTCTTTTCATGGCTCACGCCATTCCCGGATTCATTTCGATCCGCAGTTCGCTGGCTGGGAGGAGGATGTCCGCCAGGGGATCTTTGATTGGCGAAATGTCCTGCAGTGGCATCGACATTGTTCCGATCGTAAATGCAAGCGCAACGATACCGCGAAACGGCGGGCTTCGGGGCCTCGAGCTTGCCATTCGCACGCCACCGCTCAACAGCGGCTTGCCGCAGTGCAGTAGTGTACACAGTCCGCTCGGCGCTCTGGGGTAGAATGACGCCCCTTGCAGGGCGACGCGACGGCACACAACTTCTGTGCTGGTCGGTGCGCAATCGCCCGCTGTGTCCGCAACACTCGGGCAGCCCCTGTCAGCCCCCCCTTTTCCCTGACCGATGACCTCTACCAGCGCCCGTTCCGCAAACCCACCGCAGAATCCTTTCGCCGACTGCCTGGCACTCGACCATCGTCAGCTGCGCGCGCTGACGCGTGCCTTGCGGCACGGCTTCGGCGCCAAGCGCGACGCGCTGCAGGCCGAACGCGACAATCTGATCGAGAAGTCACGCGCCGCCGTGGCGGCGCGGCGGGCACGCCTGCCAAAGCCGGTCTTTGCCGACGATCTACCGGTCAATGGGCGGCGCGCCGAGATTGCCGAGTTGATTGCCAAGCATCAGGTACTGATCGTCTGTGGCGAGACCGGCTCGGGCAAGACCACGCAGATTCCCAAGATCTGCCTGGAAATCGGTCGCGGCACCACCGGCCTGATCGGTCACACGCAGCCACGCCGGATCGCCGCACGGTCGACGGCCGCACGTATCGCGCAGGAGTTGCAAAGCGAGGTCGGACGGCTGGTCGGCTACAAGATCCGCTTCAACGACCGTACCACGCCCGATGCGCTGATCAAGCTGATGACCGACGGCATCCTGCTCGCCGAGACACAGGGCGATACCTGGCTCGAACAGTACGACACGCTGATCATCGACGAGGCGCACGAGCGCAGTTTGAACATCGACTTTCTGCTCGGCTACCTCAAGCAGCTGTTGCCCAAGCGCCGCGATCTGAAGCTGATCGTCACCTCGGCGACGATCGACGCGCAGCGTTTTTCCCGGCACTTCGACGACGCGCCGGTCATCGAAGTCTCGGGCCGACTGCATCCGGTGGAGTTGCGCTATCGACCGCTGCAAAAGGAAGACAGCGGCGATCACGGTGGACGTGGCGAACGCGGTGACGACCAGCGCGATCTCTGCGCCGCGATCGTCGACGCCTGCGACGAGCTCGATCGCGCCGGCCCGGGCGATGTGCTGGTCTTTCTGCCCGGCGAGCGCGAAATCCGCGAGGCCGCCGAGGCGCTGCGCAAGCAGCACCCGCCGCATACCGAAATTCTGCCGCTCTTCGCCCGTCTGTCGAGCGAAGAGCAGGGACGAATCTTCAAGCCGCACCTCGGGCGGCGAATCGTGCTTGCCACGAACGTCGCCGAAACCTCGCTGACCGTACCGGGAATCCGCTACGTCGTCGATACCGGCCTGGCGCGTATCAAGCGCTATTCGTACCGCAACAAGGTCGAACAGCTGCAGATCGAGAAGATCTCGCAGGCCTCGGCCAACCAGCGTGCCGGCCGCTGTGGACGGGTCGCGGCAGGGGTATGCATCCGCCTTTATGACGAGCAGGATTTCGCGCTGCGCCCGGAATATTCCGAACCGGAAATACTGCGCTCGTCCCTGGCCGGGGTGATCCTGCGCATGAAGGCGTTGCGTCTCGGCGACATCGAGGATTTTCCTTTCCTCGAAGCGCCGCCGCGCAAGGCCATTGGCGACGGCTACCAGCTATTGCTCGAGCTCGGCGCGGTCACCGACGACAACGCGCTGACCGAGACCGGTCAGGAACTGGCAAAGATGCCGCTCGACCCGCGCGTCGGGCGGATGATCGTCGCCGCCCGCGACGAAGGCTGCCTGCGTGAAGTGCTGGTCATCGCCGCCGCACTGAGCGTCCAGGATCCGCGCGAACGACCACCGGAGAAGCAAGGCGGCGCCGACGCCGCACACCGCAAGTGGGCCGACCCGAAGTCCGAGTTCCTCTCCTGGCTGAAGCTGTGGGACTGGTACCAGGCCGAGGTCGAACATCGCAAGTCGCAACGCAAGCTGGTGCAGACATGCCACGACCACTTTCTTTCGGCGCTGCGCATGCGCGAGTGGCGTGACATCCACGCTCAGCTGCACACCCTTGCAGCCGAACATAAATGGCGCGCGAACCAGGTTCCGGCAAGCTACGACGCCGTCCACCGCGCGCTGCTCGCCGGCCTGCTCGGCAACATTGGCTGCAAGTCGGAGGACTCGGCGCATTACCTCGGCGCACGCGGCATCAAGATGCTGATCCATCCCGGCTCGGCGCTGCAGAAAAAGGCCGGCAAATGGATCGTCGCCGCCGAGATCAGTGAAACGACACGCCTGTTCGCACGCTGCGTCGCGCGCGTCGAACCGGCATGGCTGGAGCTGGTCGGCGCGCACCTCCTCAAGCGCAGTCATTTCGACCCGCACTGGGAGAAAAAGGCGATGCAGGCGGTCGCTTTCGAGCGCATCACACTGTACGGGATCGTCGTCGAGCCGCGCCGGCGGGTGAACTTCGGGCCGCTGAACCCACCGGCGGCGCGCGAGCTGTTCATCCGCGACGCCCTGGTCGCCGGCGAGGTCAGCGAAGAGTTCGCGCGACGCTGGGATTTCTTCAAGAACAATCAGCAGCTGGTGCTCGACATCGAGACCCTGGAGCACAAGTCGCGCCGACCCGACGTGCTGGTCGACGACGAACTGATTTTCGCGTTCTACGACCAGATCGTCCCCGAGGGGATCTACAGCGGCGCCAGCTTCGACAAGTGGCGGCGGGCCGCCGAGCGCGAGCAACCGCGACTGCTGCACCTGGTGCGCGAGGACTTGATGCGCCACGAGGCAGCCGGCATCACCAGCGAGGCTTTTCCGCATCAACTGCATCTTGGCGGCGTGGACTACCCGCTGGCCTACCACTTCGAACCCGGCAGCGCTCGTGACGGCGTCACCCTGACCCTGCCGCTGGCGCAGCTGAACCAGATCCCCGCCGCGCGTTGCGAGTGGCTGGTGCCGGGACTGCTCAAGGAGAAAGTGCAGCAGTTGGTCAAGACGCTACCGCAGCGGATTCGCGCCAAGCTGGTGCCGGTGCCCGAGTTCGCCAGCGAGTTCGTCGAGCAGGTACCGCCGACGGACAAGCCCTTGGTAGGCGCACTGGTCCATTTCATTCTGCAGACGCGCGGACTGAACACGCGCGGCTGGGACGTCACCCCCGACGCTTTTCGCCCCGACGCAGTGCCGGCACACCTGAGCTTCAACTTCCGCCTGATCGACGAGAACGGCCGCCAGCTCGGCATCAGCCGCAGCTTGAGCGAACTGCGCAGCGAATGGGGACGCGAGGCCAAGCAGGAGTTCGCCGAACTGCACGAGACAGGTGCCGAGTTTTCGGGGATGACCGACTGGAGTTTCGGCGAGTTGGCCGAACTGATTGAAGTCGAGGTCGGCGGTGGCCAGACGGTCTTCGGCTACCCGGGACTGACCGACGACGGCGACAGCGTCTCGGTGTGCATCTTCGATTCGCCCGAGGAAGCGCTGCAGGCGCATTCGGGAGGACTGCTGCGACTGTTCATGCTGCAGTTCCGCGAGCAGATCAAGCACCTCGAGAAGAACCTGCCGGGGCTGACGCAAATGGCGATGCAGTTCATGGCGCTGGGCACTCTCGACGAGCTGCGAGCACAGTTACTGGAACTGACTTTCGCGCGCGCCTGTCTGCAAGAGCCCTGGCCGACCGACGCGGCGAGTTTCAACGCCCGCTGCCTGGAAGCCAGACCGCGGGTGGGCTTGCTGGCCCAGGAGGTTTGCCGCCTGGTCGGCCGGATTCTCGACGACTGGCTGGCGCTGCACAAGAAGCTGCCGGCGTTCAAGGCCTACGGCAGCACGGTGCATGATGTCGAGGGACAACTGGCGCGGCTGATCGGCAAACGCTTCGTGGTCGACACGCCTTTCGAACGTCTGCAACAATATCCGCGCTATCTGAACGCCATCGCCGTACGCCTGGACAAGCTGAAGACCGGCGGCGCCCATGGCGCGGCTCGCGACGCCCGCCTGCTGGCCGAGGAGTACCTGCCGCTATGGACCAATTATCAGCGACGCGCGACGATGCTTGCCAAACAGGGAATCGGCGACGCACGGATCGAGCAGTTCCGCTGGTTGCTCGAGGAATTGCGCGTGCACCTCTTCGCGCAGGCGCTACGCACGCCGATGCCGGTGTCGAGCAAGCGGCTGCAGAAGATGTGGGAGGGCATCCAGTGAACGCCAGACGATGTTCGCATCGGACGAGATGGAGAGTGAATAAGTGACTGAAATTGTTCTTGCGCTGGGACGCAGCCTGCGCACGCTTGGGCGGGGACGCGTCTGGCTGTTGTTCTTCGGGCCGGCGGCGGTGGCGCTGGTGATCTGGATCGCGCTGATGGTGTTTGCCCTGGAAAGCCTGATTGCCACCCTCGTCGAGCAACCGCCGATGACCTGGCTGGCTGGCTGGGGAGCGGTGTGGCTGGCCAAGCTCGGCGCGGTGCTCGGCGGCTGGCTGCTGATCCTCGCTGCGGCATTCATCACCGCCATGCTCCTGGCAGCGGTTTTCGTGATGCCACTGCTGCTCAATCATGTCGCCCTGGCCGACTACCCCGAACTGGCACGAGTGGGCAAGGACAGTGTCGTCGCCGGTGCTTGGAACAGCCTCGCTGCGCTGCTGCTGTACATCCTCGGAATGCTGCTGACCCTGCCGCTGTGGCTGGTGCCCGGGCTGGGACTGGTGCTGCCCATCCTGTGGATGGCCTGGCTGACGCGACGCACCTTTGCCTTCGATGCCCTCACCGTACATGCCACCGACCAGGAATGGCACGCGCTCAGGCGTGAGCACGGCATCCCGCTACTGGTGCTCGGCGTCACCCTGGCACTGCTGGCGCACATCCCGCTGCTCGGCCTGCTGACGCCGACACTGGCCGCGCTGGCCTATTCGCACTACTGCCTTGAAGCACTGCGTGGTTTGCGGCAGGGTGCGTTGGTGGCGGTGATCGACGAGCAGACGAAAATCGAGGAGGTGAGATGAGGAGCTTCGGGGCACTGATCATTGGCGACGAGATTCTGTCGGGAAAGCGCGTCGACCAGCACTTTGCCAAGGTCGCCGAATTGCTCGCGGTGCGTGGGCTGCGCCTGTCGTGGGGCGAATACCTGGGCGATACACGGGCACGGATCGCGGCAACGCTGCGCCGCAGCCTGGCCGCAGGCGACGTGGTTTTCAGCTTCGGCGGCATCGGCAACACGCCCGACGACCAGACCCGACAGGCCGTGGCGGAGGCACTGGGGGTCGACCTCGTTCTGCATCCCGATGCAGAACGCGAAATCCGCGGCCGTTTCGGCGACCAGACCAACGATGTTCGCCTGCTGCTGGGCACTTTCCCGCGTGGCGTGGACATCATTCCCAACCCGTTCAACCGCATTCCGGGCTTCCGCGTCCGCGATCACTACTTCGTGCCCGGCTTTCCGCAGATGGCGCATCCGATGATCGAATGGGCACTCGAAACCTTCTATGCAGATCTTTTCGATCGCCATGCGCGCGTCGAGCAGGCCTTCCTGCTCACCGGCGCCAACTGCTACGAAAGTGCACTCCTCGATCTGATGGAAGGAATCGTCGCCGACTTCCCGACACTGCGGCTGTTCAGTCTGCCGTCGATTTCACCAGACGGACAACGGCGGCACCTCGAATTGGGCGTCGAAGGCGAACACGCGCTGGTTGATCAGGCGATGAGTCGCATCCGCCTCGAGGTCGAGCGCCGCGGCATCGACTGGCAATGGCGGCCATGAGCAGCGACGACTGCTGAGCCAGGGCTACCCGGTAGACGGGAAACCCCGGCCGTAGCCGGGGCCTGGACAGCGCCGCTGGGCGGCGCTTTTGTGCTTACTTCTTCGGGGTCAGCGCAGCGGCGGCCTTGGCCGTGGCGCTGCTGGCGGCCTTGACGTTGGTGTCAACGATGTCGGTCATCTGCTTGGCCATCTGGGAGATGTTTTCGAAAGCGGTGGTCGACGCGGCCATCATCTGCTTCATGGCGGCACCGAAGACATCACCGGCAATCGGGGTGGCAGCGCTGCCCTTGCCGACCAGGCCGCTCGCCTGCTGGGCCATGCTGCTGTACTGCTGTTCCATGACCGAGGTGATTTCGCGCTGCATGTTGGCGGACAGATCGTAGAGGCCGCGCGAGTACTCGAGCAGCTTGTCGACGTTGGGCTGGGCCATCGCACCGGCGACGCTGGTCAATTGCTTCGGATCCTTGATGTCCATCAACTGCTGCGCACCGCTGGCACTGTTGTTGAACAGCTCACGGCTGGCAGCAAGGTTGAGGGCGGAGAGCTGCTCCATGCCGTGGAACGCTGTGCGCACCAGGGTCATCATGACTTGTGCGTTGGCTTTCTGGCTTTCGGCCAGTTTTTCGAGATCGATGGTGTTCATGTGTATTCCTCCGTGTGTGGCAGAGT
>LBIU01000169.1 GCA_000987445.1 Candidatus Accumulibacter adiacens
GCTCAGCGAGCCATACACCTCGTCGGTCGACACGTGCAGAAAGCGGAAGCGCTCTTTGGCCTGGTCAGCCAGCGTGCCCCAATAGGCGCGCGTCGCTTCAAGGAGATGGAAGCTGCCGACGATGTTGGTCTGGATGAAGTCCTCGGGACCATGGATCGAGCGATCGACGTGCGATTCGGCGGCAAAGTTGACGATCGCCCGCGGCTGGTATTGCGCGAGGAGGCTGGCGGTGAGCTGGCTGTCGCCGATGTCGCCGTGCACGAAGATGTGCCGCGGGTCGTCGGCGAGCGTGGCGAGATTCTCGCGATTGCCCGCGTAGGTCAGTTTGTCGAGGTTGATCAGCGCCTCGTCGCTTTGTGCCAGCCAGTCGAGCACGAAATTTGCGCCGATGAAGCCGGCGCCGCCGGTGACCAGAATCATGTGCAGACCTTTTCAGAGGAAGGGTGGAGAGTGGAGCGGAAAAGCCGGGCGCGGTATCGTCAGCCATCAGGCCCAGCCGGCACGTTGGGACGCGCGGTCGACGCCCTCGCGTCAGCGGCCGTAGCTGTCCTGCAGGCGGACGATGTCATCTTCGCCCAGATAGCTGCCGGATTGGACCTCGATCATTTCGAGGTCGATCTTGCCCGGGTTCTCGAGACGATGCACGACGCCGAGGGGAATATAGGTCGATTGGTTCTCGGAGAGCAACAGCGTCTCGTCGCCGCGGACGATCAGTGCCGTGCCCTTGACGACCACCCAGTGCTCGGCCCGGTGATGGTGCTTTTGCAGACTGAGGCTGGCACCGGCTTTCACCAGAATGCGTTTGACCTGATAGCGTGGCCCATGCGCCAGTCCTTCGTAGCTTCCCCAGGGCCGATGGACGATGTGCCTGAGCTCGGTTTCGCTGCGCGCCGAACGCTTCAAGGCCTCGACCAGCGCCTTGACGTCCTGCGCCTTCGATTTGTCCGCCACCAGGATCGCATCCGGCGTGGCGACGACGATCAGCTCGCTGACGCCGACGGTGGCCAGCAACTGCCCTTCGGAGAGAAGGATCGAATGGTGCGTGTCGATGCTCAGTACGTCGCCGCGCTGCGTGTTGCCATGGTCGTCAGCCTGACCAAGGGCCGCCATCGCGTCCCAGGCGCCGATGTCATTCCAGCCCGCATCCAGTGGGATGACGACGCCATGGTCGGTTTTCTCCATCACCGCGTAGTCGATCGATTTCGACGGGCTGGCGAGGAACGCCGCGTGATCGAGGCGCACGAAGTCGAGGTCGCAGCGTTCGCTGGCGACGGCCGCAGTCACGCACTCGCGGATTCCCGGTGCGTAGCGGTCGAGGGCTTCGAGGTAGGTGTCGGCGCCGAAGAGGAACATGCCGCTGTTCCAGTAGTAGTCGCCGGAATCAAGGTAGCGTTGCGCGGTTTCGGCGTCGGGCTTCTCGACGAAGCGGTCGAGCGCATAGCCGCCGGCGACGACGTCACCGCGACGAATGTAACCGTAGCCGGTCTCGGCACGGTCGGGGACGACGCCAAAGGTGACCAAGGCGCCCGCGCGGGCATGTGGAATTGCCGCACTGATCGCTTCCTGAAAAGCGGGCACGTTGGCGATGACATGATCCGATGGCAGGACCAGCAGTAGCGGTGGTTCCTGCTGCAGGCCGGTGCGGATGGCGTGCACCGCCGCTGCGGCGACCGCGGGAGCGGTGTTGCGTGCGGCCGGTTCGAGGAGGATGTCGGCCTTCTGGCCGATTTCGTGAAACTGCTCGGCAACCAGGAAGCGGTGGTTCTCGTTGGCGACGGCAATGGCTTCACCCAGCCCGGAGACGCCGTCGAGGCGACGCAGTGTGTTCTGCAGCAGCGAAAGGTCGTCGACCAGACGGAGAAACTGTTTCGGGTAATGCGTCCGTGACAGCGGCCACAGGCGAGTGCCCGAGCCTCCGCAGAGAATGACCGGGCGTATCACAGAGCTATTCATTTGCAGCGTCTCCAGTTAGTGCAGGCTTGCCGCCAAGGGTGTGGGAGGCGGCATTATAGCGCCCCGGCGCCTTGTCGATCCGGCGCGGTGCCGGTAGCGCGAGCTGGCGTGCCGCGTGCGCTCGCAAGAAAGGGTGGCGCCTTGCAGCGGCCGGCAAGGCGGCGGGCGACGCGCGCCATCTTCTATAATGCGCTCTTCCTGCTTGCCGCCCATCTTCCCCGGAACTGTCCCACCGATGCGCATCCTACTCGTAAAGACCTCGTCGCTCGGTGACGTGATCCACAATCTGCCGGTGCTCAGTGATTTGCGGCAGTGCTTTCCAGAAGCGGCGATCGACTGGTGTGTCGAGGAAAGCTTTGCCGACATTCCGCGCCTGCATCCGGCCGTCGACCGGGTCATTCCGGTGGCCCTGCGGCGCTGGCGACGGAATCTTGGGCGTCTGGCGACGTGGCGCGAAGTGCGCGATCTGCGGTCACGCATCCGTGACCGCAGCTACGATGCCGTGCTTGATACGCAGGGCCTGCTGAAGAGCGCGCTGATTGCCCGCCAAGCGCAAGGCAGGCGCTACGGCTATGCGGCCGAATCGGCGCGCGAGCCGGTCGCGGCGCGCTTCTATGACGAGACCTTCGTCATCCCGCGCAATGCTCACGCGGTGGAGCGTAACCGCTGGCTGGCCGCCGCGGCTTTCGCCTATCCGGTCGACCTGGCGCTCGACTACGGGATTTCGCCGCCGGCGATCGACCAGCCCTGGCGGTCGGGAGAGCGGCTGGTCGTCCTGCTGACGGCGACCAGTCGCGACGACAAGCTGTGGGACGAGGCGAATTGGCGCCTGCTTGCTCGAGCCTTTCTGGAACGTGGCCTGACGCCGATTCTTCCGGCCGGCAATGCGCTTGAGCGGCAGCGTGCCGAGCGCCTCGCTGTCGCCGTGCCAGGGGCTGTCGTGCCGCCGCCGCTGTCGCTCCCGCAGGTCGCTGCGCTGGTCGCGCGGGCAGATTTGGTGGTCGGCGTCGATACCGGTCTGGCGCACCTCGCGGCCGCTTTGCGGGTGCCGGTCATTGCCCTTTACGTGGCCACCGATCCCGCCTTGACGGGCGTCTATGGGAGTGGTTTCGTGCGCAATCTCGGTTCCTGCGGCGCGCCGCCGTCAACCGCCGAGGTGCTCGTGGTTGCCGAGCAGGCGCTGCGTTGATCGGGCGTCTGCTTCTTGTCGGGTATTCACTGTTGTTCTACCTGGCGATGCCCTTGGTGTGGTTGCGGCTGCTCTGGCGAGGACGCCGGCAACCGGCCTATCGACAGCATCTTGGCGAGCGGCACGCGGTCTACCCGCAAGCTCCGGCCTGTCGGCCGCGGCCCTTGATCTGGCTGCATGCCGTTTCGGTCGGCGAGACCCGAGCCGCGGCGCCGCTGATCGATGCGCTGCTGGAGGTCTATCCGGGCCATGACCTGCTGCTGACGCATATGACGCCGACCGGCCGGGAAGCCGGCAGGGAGCTGCTGGTGGCTCGTCCCGAACGGCTGACGCAGGCTTACCTGCCCTACGACCTGCCTGACGCCTGTGGGCGTTTTCTCGATCACTTTCGGCCGCGGCTGGGGCTGCTGATGGAAACCGAGTTGTGGCCCAACCTGATCGGCGCGGCGAGAAGGCGGGGCCTGCCCGTGGCGCTGATCAACGGGCGCATGTCGGCGCGCTCCGCGCGTGGCTACAGGCGCTTGAGCAGCCTGATGCGTCCGGCGCTGCGGGCCTTGAGTGTCGTGGCCGCGCAAACGACCGCCGATGCCGAGCGCCTGCAGCAGCTCGGCGCCCGCCAGCCGATCGTCTGCGGGAACCTGAAGTTCGACGTCACGCCGGCGGCAGACAAGTTGCAGCTCGGTGCTCGCTGGCGGCAAGCCATTGGACGGCGGCCGGTGTGCGTCTTGGCCAGTAGCCGGGACGGAGAGGAGGCGCTGCTTCTCGACGCCTTGGCAAGCGTGCGTGTTACCGATCTGCTGGTGGTGCTCGTTCCCCGTCACCCGCAGCGCTTTGCCGAGGTGGCCACGGTGATTGCCAGCCGCGGGCTGGCGTTCTGCCGGAGGAGCGCAGGGGAGCTGCCGGGCAGCCAGACCCAGGTCTGGCTGGGCGACAGCATGGGCGAAATGGCCGCGTACTATGCCCTGGCGGACCTGGCAGTGATTGGCGGCAGCCTGCTGCCGTTTGGCGGACAGAACCTGATCGAGGCGGCAGCCTGTGGTTGCCCGCTGCTGCTGGGGCAGCACGCTTTCAACTTCGCCCAGGCCAGCGAGGATGCGATCGCCTGTGGTGCTGCCCGGCGAGTGCACGACGCCCGTCAGGCGGCGCTGGTGGCCGCTGAGCTCTTTGCACAGCCAGCCGAACTGCTCGCCATGCGCACGGCGGCGACCGCCTTCAGCCAGGCGCACCGTGGCGCCACGCTGCGAACCATGGCGCTGATCGAACAGCTAACTGTGAAAGTCGCGTAAGCGACTCACGAAGCGCCCTTCTCCCCTCGCGGGAGAAGGGTTGGGGAAGAGGGGGAAATGGTCATGACTTTCATCATCTGGGGCGTTTCGACTGCCATGACCGTTACGGCGCCTCGAAAAGGCTGTTGATCTGCTCCAGATCCGCTTCGCTGAGCGCGCCGACGGCGGCTTTCAGCCTGAGTTGGGAGAGCAGGGTGTCGAAACGTGCCTTGGCCAGATCACGGCGGGTGACATAGACCTGATTTTCGGCGTTGAGCACGTCGATGTTGATGCGTACGCCGACTTCGTAGCCGAGCCGGTTCGATTCCAGCGAGCTGAGGCCGGAAACCAAGGCGGCTTGCAGCGCCTGCACGCCGGCGAGACCATTGACGACCCCCAGATACGACTGCCGTGCGTTGAGGGTCGACGTGCGTCGGGCATTGTCGAGCGCAGCCTGTTCGGCGTCCTGCCTGGCGATCGCCTCGCGCGTCTTGGAGTTGACCGAGCCGCCCTGAAAAATCGGGATGTTGAGTTGCAGACCAATCTGGTTGGTGTGGTTGTCGATCGAGCCGACACCAAACTGGCCCGGGCCGTTGTTCTGATTGACGTTGGCGACCATGTCCAGCGTCGGGTAGTGACCCGCCCGGCTGACCTCGACGGCCTTGGCCGCCGCTTCGGTGGCGGCCTTCTGCGCCTGGACGACAAAGCTGTCGCTCTCGGCAGCCGCGACCCATTGCTCCATGCTCGCCGGTTGTGGCGGTTGCATGACGGCCTGCGGCTTGAGCCGATTCAGCTCGCCGGGGTCCTTGCCGACGAGCACGCTCAGCGCATAACGCTTGACGGCCAGCTCGCTTTCGGCGGCAACTTCTTGCGCCGTTGCCAGATCGAAGCGCGACTGTGACTCATAGGTGTCGGTCACGGTGGCGATGCCGACCTCGAAGTTCTTCCTGGCCTGCGCGAGCTGTTGCGCAATCGCCGTCTTGTTGGCCTGCACCGCGCGCAGGTTCTCGACTGCGAAGAGAACGTCGAAGTAGGCTTGCGCGACGCGCAGGATCAGATCCTGGCCGGCCTGTGCGAAATTGGCCTCGCTTTGCATGACCAGCAGCTTCGACTGGTCGTACTGGACGAAATTCTGCCAGCGGAACAGCGGCTGCGTCAGATTGACCCCGTAGCTGTGGCTGTTGTACTTGTTGCCGTATTTGTCGTTGACGGACTCGACCTTGACCTTGTAGTCGGTGTCGTTCCAGAAAGTGTTGCCCGTTGCAGAAATCGTTGGCAGCAAACCGGCAAGCGCTTGCGGCTCTTTTTCCCGTCCAGCCGCCGCGGTGGCGCGTGCCGCAGCGTACTGCGCGTCGTAGCTCAGGGCGTCACGATACAGTTGCAGCAGGTCGGCGGCGAGCGCCGGAGCTGCCGAAGAGAGAGCCGCCAGCAGGAGGCCGAGCTTGAGGGCACCGGGTTTCAGAGGCATCGTGGCTGAACTCCCTTTCAATATTTGCGCATCGCCGGGTCGACGTCGTTGGCCCAGGCGTCAACGCCGCCGGTGAGGTTGTAGATGGATTTGAAACCGCATCGTTCGAGAAAGCTGCCCACTTGCCGACTGCGTACGCCGTGATGGCAGATGACGACGATTTCGGCATCCGGCGCAAGCTCCTTGATTCGCGCGGGTACGGTCTGCATCGGCAGCAGCAGGGAGCCGTCAAGGTGGCACAGCTCGAATTCCCAGGGTTCGCGGACATCCAGCAGTAGCGGTGGCGGCCGGCCATGGCGATCGTCTGGCGAGGAGCGACTTGCCGCCAACCATTCCGCCAACTGGCTTGCCGAGAGCGACTGCATGGCGTTGGGAAGGCTTCAGAAAACGAAGCGCTGGCGCGGCTTCGCCGTGCGCAGTGGCGCGACGACGGTTTCGAAAAGATTGACCGTGTTGAAGGCATGCTCGTCGCTGCGGGTCGTCAAGCGGGCCTGCATCGCCGGTGCTTCGCCAATGAACGCTGCCAGACGGCCGCCGATCTTCAATTGCTGCAGGAAGGCTTCGGGCAACTCGGGTAATGAGCCGGAGATGACGATCACGTCATAGGGCGCATGCGCAGACCAACCCTCGCTGGCGTCGCCAGTTTCGACGCTGACGTTGGCGACCCCCGCCTGTTCCAGATTGCCTTGGGCGGTCTTGGCAAGCAGGGGATCTATCTCGACGCTATAGACGTATTCTGCCTTGGTCGCCAGGAGGGCGGCCATGTGGCCACTGCCGGTACCGACCTCAAGCACGATATCGGTGTTCTTCACCGCCAGTTCCTGAAGAATGCGTGCCTCGATCTTCGGTTGCAGCATCGTCTGGCCATTGCCGATGGGCATTTCAATGTCGGCAAAGGCCAGCAGCTGGTATGCGGCGGGTACGAAGTGTTCACGCTTGACCGCGTCAAGAACCGCCAGCACCTCCGGATCCAGCACCTCCCAAGGGCGGATTTGCTGCTCGATCATGTTGAAGCGCGCCTGTTCCATATCCATCGTCACCGCAGTCATAGCATTCCTCATCGCAATATCAATATTAGCACGATCTAATATTCTTTCGTCAGCGAAATTATACCCCGGTATCTGCCAAGGATCGCGCTTCAGCCTGCGCCGGGCGGTCTGCGTGGCAGAGTTCGCAGCCAAAAAAAACGGCACCCTGAGGCGCCGCTTTCGTTGTTGCTGATGCCCTGGCTGGATGGTGCCTAGGCGGCCAGGCCTTTGATCTGCGCCGAGAGGCGGCTCTTCTGGCGAGCAGCCTTGTTCTTGTGGATGATTTTCTTGTCGGCGATGCGGTCAATCACCGCCACTGACTCCTGGAAAATACTCTGGGCCGCCGTTTTGTCGCCGGCGACGATCGCTTTCTGAACGCGCTTCACGGCGGTCCGCAGCGTCGAGCGCAGGCCGGCGTTGTGGATGCGTTGCTTGACGCCTTGGCGGGCTCGCTTGCGAGCTTGTGCGCTATTGGCCATGAATGTTTGTCCCTATGAAAAAGCTGATGAAGAGCTGGAAAGGCAGAGATTGTACAGAGTCAGGCCGGGTGACGCAAGCCGACGAGGGTCGGATGTTGATGTCTTGTGAAATAAACATGCCCCCGGCCGGGGAAGAAAAACGGGCGCCAAGCGCCCGTTTTTTTGCTTCAGCGGCAGAAAAGAAACCTAGAAGCTGTGCGTCATGCCAGCGCCGATGGCGTAGTTGCTTTCGCCAACGGCACCAATACCCGGGCTGCCCGCGGTGGTGATGGGTGCCAGCTGCGTCTGCATGGGCAATGAGTACTTGTCGTTGCTGAAGTAGCTGTAGGCTGCGTACACCGAGGTGCGCTTCGACAGCGGATAGCTGTACATGGTGCCCGCGCCCCAGCTGTTGCCATCCTTCATCGTTGTGTTATCCAGTGACAGGCTGCCGTAGCTCAGAGAAGCCGTACCCGGACCGACCGGTGCATTGACGCCCAGCGTCCAGAGGGTGCTGCCTTTGAAGGTTGGCGTGGCCTTGGTGGTCTGGCTGTACAGTTCCTGATAGCTTGCGAAGAGCTTGACGACCTTGAAGTCGTAGCTACCGCCAAGATACCACTCGTTGATGTCCTTGCCCGTGTAATCGGTGGGAGTGGCGGGGATTCCGGTGATGGTGGTGCTAGGGGGGGTCGTCGGCGGGACGACCGGCATGACGACAAAGCCAGCGGATGTCCCTGGAATCACGACGTTCTGACGACCCTGGTAAACCAGGTCGACGTTGATCGGACCGTTGGCGTAGTTAGCACCAATGCCATACTTGCCGCCGTTATCCTGGCTCTTGGTGACGTCCTTTTCACCAAAACCGTAGATCGCGCTGACCGTGAAGCCCGAGAAGTTGGGCGAGGTGTAGGTGATGGAGTTGTCGAAGCGGGCGGGGCTGTTCGGGGTGATCGACATACCGGAGAGGACGCTGAGGTTCGTCTGGATGGCGAGGTCGGTTGCGTCCAGCGCCGAGTTGCGTGCCGAGGCGTTGAAGCCCGGGGCGTACTGGCGACCGAGGGCGACGGTACCGAGTTTGTCGCTGGCCAGGCCGACGAATTGCTGGCGGGCGTTCAGGCCGCCGGTGCCGATGCCCTGGTTGGTGTCGATATCCAGGGCGTACTCAAGCGTGAACACGGCTTTCAGGCCATTTCCCAGCGCTTCCGAGCCCTTGAAGCCGATGCGGTTGCCTGCATTGATGCCGGAAGAAAGGCCGCTGAAGGTATTGGTACCGCCGCCATCGGCCTTGCTTTGGTTGCCCGAGGAGTAGAGGTAGCCGGCATCCACGACGCCGTAAATGGTGACATTGGTCTGGGCAAACGCAGCGCCCGAAGCCAAGCCCGCAACCGCGAGTGCGATGAGTTTCTTTTGCATGATGAATCTCCTTATGGTTCCAAGACGTCAAGATTAAACCTGCTCCGCCAAGTCGGTTCGTTGGCAAGAGAATTCCGTGAGGGATTGGTGAGGATTCTCGCAAAGGGCTTTGGTGGAAGCAAGCTTGGGAGAGGCCACTTCCGCATATTTGCGAAGGCTGTTGTATTTTGGTCACAAGCGCATCCGGGATGCCACGATCGTCCGCGGGTTCCGGCCTGAACGAGACGGCGAAGCGGGCAGTGGCCGGTGCCTCCTGTTTCTCGTCCATGGCCTTTCTGCTTCAGCGGTGCGACTTGTGGGCGGCCAGGAAGTTGTTTGCCAGGCGACGAACAAAAAAAACGGGCGCCGAAGCGCCCGTTTCTGGAGCTAGATGACAATCGTCAAATTAGAAGGTGTGACGCATACCAGCCGTGACCGTGTTGTTGGTCTCGCCGGGGTAGCCGACACTTTGCGGCACGCCGCCGGGGGTGACGACGTTCGCGGCCGGGATCTTCTTGTCGTTCTTCACCCAGATATAGCCCGCGTAGAGGGTCGTGCGCTTGGACAGGTTGGTGGTCCAGGCCAGGGTCGCACCTTGGCTGTCGCCATCGAGCTTCCTGAGTTGGGTGAAGTTCCGGTCCTTATCGAAGAGAACCTGGCCATAGCCAAGGTGGATATTGCTCGCCGCCATGACCGGGACCACTGCGCCAATCGTCCAGACCGTGTTGTCATTATCCACGGCGGTCTTGTCGTTCTGGCCCTGATAGCTGGCCATGACCTTCACGACCTTGAAGTCATACGAAGCGCCGATATAGCCCTCTTCGATATTCTTGCCCGTGTAGATCGCCGGAACGCCCGGTACGCCAGTGATGGTGGTGGTCGGCGGCGTGCCCGGCACAACGGCAACTTTGAAGCTTGGGGAAACAGCCGAGCTCACTACGTTCTGACGAGTCTGCCAAACCAGGTCGACGTTCAGGCCACCGTTGGAGTAGTTACCACCAAGGCCCCACTTGCCGTTGGCACTGGTGCTTTCGGTAACGTCTGCTTCACCGAAACCGTAGATGGCTTTGGCGGTGAAGCCGCTCCAGTTCGGCGAGGTGTAGGCGATGGCGTTATCCCAGCGTGCCGGGCTGTTCGGGGTGATGGTGTTGCCAGCACGGGCGCTCAGGAACGACTGCGGATCGATGATCGCGCCGCCAAGTGCGCTGTTGTGGACCGATGCCAGGTAGCCAGGAGCATACTGACGACCGAGGGAGACGGTACCCAGCTTGTCGCTGGAGAGGCCGACGAACTGTTGGCGAGCATTGAGGCCGCCGGTGTTGCCGACGCCGTTGTTGCCGTCGATGCCCAGCGAGTATTCGAGGGTGAATACGGCCTTCAGGCCATTGCCCAGCGCTTCCGAACCCTTGAAGCCAAGACGGGAGCCGCTCAGGATGCCGGACTGGATGCCGCTGAAGTTGGGGTTTGACATGCCGCTGGGCCGCTTGCCTTGGCTATAGACATAGCCGGCGTCGGCAACACCGTAGATGGTGACGTTGGTCTGGGCCAAGGCGGCGCCCGAGGCCAGGCTGGCCACGGCCAGCGCGATCAGTTTCTTTTGCATGGTGAATCTCCTCTAGATTTGCGATCAATGAATCCAACTGGTGCTTCATCAAACTGGGCCTCTCGGTAACGACGAGAAGTTGAAGTGATTGTGGCAAACGCCGATAAGCGCGGCAAGTTCCCCGAGCGCTTTAGTGGCTTGTTGGGAAGAGAGTGTTGGGTTTTTGCAACAGCCCCGGCAAATTGAGTGCACTGACAGCGTCGGGGCGGGTGGTGATGAGGTTTGACTATGCGCGCCGGGTGGGACGTCCTGCGCGCCGGCGCGCTCAGGAGAAGAGCGCCGCGAGCGCTTCGCCAGGCTCGTGGGCGCGCATGAAGGCTTCGCCGACGAGAAAGGCGTTGACCCCATGCTGGCGCATCAAGGCGACGTCAGCGGTGGCGAGAATGCCACTCTCGGTGACCACGATGCGATCTGGCGGGATCGACGGAAGAAGATCGAGAGTCGTTTGCAACTTGACTTCGAAGCTGCGCAGATTGCGATTGTTGATGCCGATCAATGGCGTGGCGAGTTGCAGGGCGACCTGCAGTTCCTGGCTGTTGTGTACTTCGACGAGTACCGCCATTCCCAGGCTGTCGGCGATGGCTTCGAAGTCGCGCATGGCGGCCAGATCAAGGGCCGCTGCGATCAGCAGGATGGCGTCGGCAGCCATCGCGCGTGCTTCGAAGACCTGATAGGCATCCACCAGAAAGTCCTTGCGCAGTACCGGCAGCGCGCAGGCGCCACGTGCCGCTTGCAGATAGGCGGGCGAGCCCTGGAAAAACGGCTGGTCGGTGAGCACCGACAGGCAGGCTGCGCCGTGGCGTTGATAACTCGCGGCGATCTCTGCAGGGCGGAAATCGGCACGCAACACGCCGCGGGAGGGGCTGGCCTTCTTGATCTCGGCGATCACCGCTGGCTGCGCGGCGGCAATTCTGCCGCGCAGGCTGCCGAGGAAGTCACGTGTTGCGGGCTGTTTCTCGGCGGCGGCACGCAGTTCGACCAGCGGCGTCGCCTTCTGCGCCGCGGCGACTTCGTCCTCCTTGACGGCAAGAATTCGCTTCAGGATGTCGCTCATCGCGGTGCTGCCTCGCTGTTTTCTGGCGCAGCTTCTTCTGCGGTGTCTTCGAGTATCTCGTCAAGCGGCAGTTGCAGCGCCAGGGACGCCAGTTCGACGCTTTCGCCAACGCCATAGTCATGCAGCACCCAGTGATTGTCCGCGTTGCGACGGAAGACTTCGATTCGTCGTGCGGCGAGGTCGATCAGCACGTAGTCCTGCAGGCTGTCGAGCTTGCGATAGGCGGCGAACTTGCCGCCCCGGTCGAAGGCTGCGGTCGATTCGGAGAGGACTTCGGCGATCAGCAGGGGATGGCTGACGTAGTCAGGGGTCAAGCGGTCGCGTGGGTCACAGGTGACCAGTACGTCGGGATAGAAGAAGCAATCGGCGGCTTCGACGCGGGCCTTGACCGATTCGATGAAAACTCGACACGGAGTGGCCTTGAGTGCCTGACGCACGAGCGTGTAGAGGTTGCCCGTCGCCACATTGTGCGACTGGCGCACGCCGACCATGGCGAAGACTTCGCCGGCGACGTATTCGTGACGCTCGATCTGTGCGTCTTCCCAGGCCAGGTAGGCGGCCGCATCGAAGTGCTTCTCAGTTTGCGGGATGGCCATGGCGGGTCTCCTATGCCAGGTCGTTGATCAGGCCGAGAAGTCGCGGGTGAAGGCGATGAGCTCCTCGAGCCGGGCCAGGGCGGCGCCGGCAGCGATGGCTTCGAAAGCCCGCTCGACGCCATCGGCCAGGGTGTCGCTGAGACCGCTGACATAGATGCTCGCACCGGCATTCAGGGCGACGATGTCACGCGCAGCGCCGCGCTTGTTCTGCAGGGTGGCGAGCAACATCGCTTTCGACTCTTCGACGTTGGCGACCCGCAAGGCGCCCGAATCCTGCACCGGCAGATTGAACTGCTCCGGGTGGATGGTGTACTCGTCGATACGGCCGTCTTTCAGTTCGCCGACCAGTGTTTCACCGGCGATCGAGATTTCGTCGAGACCTTCGCGGCCGAAAACGGTCAGCGCGCGCGAACTGCCAAGTCGTTGCAGGACACGGATCTGGATTCCCACCAGGTCGGGATGGAAGACGCCGAGCACCTGGCTGTCGGCGCCGGCCGGGTTGGTCAGCGGGCCGAGAATGTTGAACAAGGTGCGCACGCCCAATTCGCGGCGCACCGGCGCCGCGTGCTTCATCGCACTGTGGTGATTGGGGGCGAACATGAAGCCGATACCGACTTCATCGATGCACTGCCCGACCTGCTCGGGCGTGAGGCTGATATTGACGCCGAGTGCTTCGAGGACATCGGCGCTGCCCGACTGCGAAGAGACCGAGCGTCCGCCGTGCTTGGCGACCCGGGCCCCGGCCGCCGCGGCAACGAACATCGCCGCCGTCGAAATGTTGAAGGTCTGTGCGCCGTCGCCGCCGGTCCCGCAGGTGTCGACCAGATGTGAACGCCGGCTGGGCACGACCTTGGTCGACAATTCCCGCATCACCTGCGCCGCGGCCGAAATTTCTCCGATGGTTTCCTTCTTGACGCGCAGACCGGTAATGATCGCGGCGATCATTACCGGCGTCACTTCGCCACTCATGATCTGGCGCATCAGGGAGATCATCTCGTCGTGAAAGATCTCGCGGTGTTCGACGATTCGCGCCAGTGCTTCCTGTGCTTTCATTTGCTGTGTTCCTCGAGGAAGTTTTTCAACAGGTCGTGACCCCGTTCGGTAAGGATCGACTCCGGGTGGAACTGAACACCCTCGACGGCCAGGCTGCGATGGCGCAAGCCCATGATCTCGCCGTCATCGGTCCAGGCGGTGATCTCCAGGCAATCCGGCAGCGAGTGGCGCTCGACCGCCAGCGAGTGGTAGCGGGTACAGGTCAGCGGGTTCGGCAGGTCGCGGAAAACGCCTTGATTGGTGTGTTCGACCGGCGATACCTTGCCGTGCATCAACCGATGCGCGTGCACCACGCGACCGCCGAAGGCTTCACCGATCGCCTGGTGACCGAGACAGACGCCGAGCAGCGGAATCCTGCCGGCAAACTCGCGAATTGCCGCCAGCGAGATGCCGGCCTGGGCTGGCGTGCAGGGCCCCGGGGAAATGACCAGTAGCGCCGGGTCGAGACGAGCAATCTCGGCGACTGAAATGGCATCGTTGCGGAATACCCTGACTTCCTGCCCCAACTCGCCAAAATACTGGACCAGGTTGTAGGTGAAGGAATCGTAGTTGTCGATCATCAACAGCATGCAGGGCCTATCCTCTTGACTGAACAGGCTTGCGCCTGCCATGCCGCCTGTGACACCCGCTGCCAGCCGTCGATCGCCGCTTGTTTCGCGCTTGCCGGAGGGGGGTCGGTGCGGACGGCACCGGTAAAGCGGCGATTATCGCGCGTGCGCTCAGTCAGCTCAAGTTTCGTACCGGCGCCCAGCGTCGGCGGCGCGCGGTTCGTCCCTGCGGCGTCTTCACCACGGCTCCCGCTTGCGAGCGCCGCCATTCATTCGTCCGGCCGGGCGTCACTCACAAGCGTGTGTCGAGACCGTGCTCGGCGAGCTCTGCGGCGCGCAACACGGCCAGCGCCTTGTTCTGCGTCTCCTGCCATTCCGACGCCGGGTCCGAATCGGCGACGATGCCGGCACCGGCCTGCACGTGCAACTGGCCATCCTTGATGACGGCGGTACGGATGGCGATGGCCAGGTCCATGTCGCCGTTGAAGCCCAGGTGGCCGACGGCGCCGGCATAGATGCCGCGCTTGACCGGTTCCAGCTCGTCGATGATCTCCATCGCCCGCACCTTGGCCGCGCCGGAGACCGTACCCGCCGGGAAAGTGGCCTTGAGGACGTCGAAGGCGTTGAGCTCGGGGCGCAGCCTGGCTTCCACATTCGAGACGATATGCATCACGTGCGAGTAGCGTTCGACGATCATGTTCTCGGTGAGCTTGATGCTGCCGACACGGGCGACGCGACCGGCGTCGTTGCGGCCGAGGTCGAGGAGCTGCACGTGTTCGGCGCGTTCCTTCTCGTCGGCCAGCAACTCGTCGGCGAGCGCCTGATCTTCGGCGAAGGAAACACCGCGCCGGCGGGTGCCGGCGATCGGCCGCACGGTCACCGTGTCGCCTTCGAGGCGGACCAGGATTTCCGGCGAGGCGCCAACGACATGGAAGTCCTCGAAGTCGAAATAGAACATGTACGGTGACGGATTGAGCGAGCGTAGCGAGCGATACAAGGCCATCGGGCTGGCGGCGAGCGGTTTGCTCATGCGCTGCGAGAGGACCACCTGCATGATGTCGCCTTCGGTGATATAGCGCTTGGCCTTGACTACCGCCTTCTTGAACTGCGCTTCACCGAACATCGACGTTGCTGGCTGCGAGGGCTGCGGCTTTTCGGCGGGAATGCGCACCGGTTCGCGCAGCTTGGCAAGCAGCTCCCGTAGTCTGGCCTGTGCTTTCTGGTAGGCGCCGGGAACGCCCGGTTCGGCGTAGACCACCAGCGTCAGCTTGCCCGAAACGTTGTCGACCACGGCAATCTCTTCCGAGAGCAGGAGGACGATGTCCGGAATGCCGAGGTCGTCGGGCTTCTGCGAGCGCGTCAGGCGGGTCTCGATATAGCGCACGGTGTCGTAGCCGAAGCAACCGACCAGGCCACCGCAGAAGCGTGGCAGACCGGTGGTCGGCGCGGCCCGAAAGCGCTGCATGTACTTGGCGATGAAGTCGAGGGGGTTGGTGTCGTCTTCGCGTTCGGCGATGCGATTGCCATTGAGCACCAGTACCTGATGCGCGTTGACCACGATTCGCGTCGGACTGGCCAGGCCGATGATCGAGTAACGGCCGAAGCGCTCACCCCCCTGCACCGATTCGAGGAGGTAGGTGTAGGGCTCCTTGGCCAGCTTCAGATAGATCGACAAGGGGGTGTCGAGGTCGGCGAAAGTCTCCAGCGTCACCGGGATACGGTTGTAGCCTTCGGCGGCCAGCCGATTGAAATACGCTGCGCTCATGGGAACTCCACAAAAAAACACTGCTGGAACAGGTGTGCACCGGGCTTGATGCACGCCGCGGGGCGGGGCAGCGGCGACGCTGCCGGCCGAGCCTACAGGCGCCGGGGGCGCCAGGGCCAAGCCTCCGCCCGGCTGGCAGGCGGCGCGTGCAATTTGTGGTCGGGGGTGTTCATGCGTGACTGACGCGCTGGGCCGCTTCGGCGAGGGTCGAGACTATAGCATCGCAAGCGAGATCGCGGACTTCGCGCCCTTCGTTGTAGCCATAGGGGACGAGAAAGACGTGGCAGCAAGCGGCCCGGCCGGCGTGAAAATCGTGCACCGAATCGCCGATCATCAATACTTCAGCGGGTGAAGCGCCGAGGCGGCCGCTGGCCCAGACCAGCGGCATGGGGTCGGGTTTCGGCCGCGGCAGAACGTCACCGCTGACGACGACCTGGAAAAAGGGCGCCAGGCCGACATGTTCGAGCAGTGGCAAGGAAAAGGCCTCGGCCTTGTTGGTAATCACGCCGAGGGGCAGACCCAGGTCCCGGAAGCTTTCGAGGCCTTCACGGACGCCCGGGAAAAGGAGGGCGTGGCGTCCGTTGGCAATGCCGTAGTGGTGCCGGAAGCTGTGCAGCGCTTCCTTGGGCGGCGGCGCCGGGTCGTCGGCGGCGACCATGTTACCGGCGAGAACGCGCTTGACCAGATTGGGGATGCCGCGTCCGACATAGCTGCGTATCGCGGCCACGGCGATTTCCGGGCGACCGAGGTCGCCCAGCATGGCGTTGGCCGCGGCGTGCAGGTCGAGGACGGTGTCGATCAGCGTGCCGTCCAGATCGAAGAGCACGGCGCGCACGGCGAGTCGCGGTGACCTCATGCGTCCGCCAGTTCGGCGCGCAGCGCCGCAATGACCGTGTCGTAGCGGTGGGTGTCGCCGTCGTTGCCGGCGCTGAACACCGCCGAACCGGCAACGAAAGCATCGGCGCCGGCGGCGGCAATCTCGGCAATGTTGTCCACCTTCACGCCGCCGTCGACCTCGAGCCGGATGATGCGCCCGCTTTCACGTTCGTAAGCGTCGATGCGGGCGCGTGCGGCGCGCAGCTTGGCCAGCGTCGAGGGGATGAATTTTTGTCCGCCAAAGCCCGGGTTGACGCTCATCAGCAGGACGATATCCAGCTTGTCCATGACATGGTCCATGAAGTCCAGCGGTGTCGCCGGATTGAACACCAGGCCGGCCTGGCAGCCGCATTCACGGATCAGGGCCAGTGAGCGATCGACGTGCTCACTGGCTTCGGGGTGGAAGGTGATGATGTTGGCGCCGGCCTTGGCGAAGTCGGGAATGATCCGGTCGACGGGTTTGACCATCAGGTGTACGTCGATTGGCGCCTTGGTCAGCGGGCGGATCGCTGCGCACACCAGCGGGCCGATGGTCAGGTTGGGTACGTAGTGGTTGTCCATGACATCGAAGTGAATCCAGTCGGCGCCGGCCGCGACGACGTTGATCACTTCCTCGCCGAGCCTGGCGAAATCGGCGGAAAGAATGCTGGGTGCGATGACGTGCATGGACAAAAAACCCGTGGGAAAGATGAGGTCATATTTTACCGCGAAACGACTTCCTTCGGCCTCGCGCGGTGTCGGCATTGGTCGCCGGGCTTGTCAGCGTGCGCGCTTTGGTGTGCAATGCCGGTTCTGATCGTCCCGACATTGAGCACACATGGCCGAAAGCAAGAAATACGAGGTCGCAGTCAGCGCGGTCCCGCAATATATCGCCGAGCAATCGGATCCCGCCAACGACAGCTATGTCTTTGCCTATGCGATTACCATCGAGAACGTCGGCACCGTGCCGGCGCAATTGATTGCGCGGCACTGGATCATCACCGATGCCGCTGGTGAGGTACAGGAGGTGCGCGGTCTGGGCGTCGTCGGCCGGCAGCCGCTGCTGCAACCGGGCGAGAAATTCGAATACAGCAGCGGCTGCCAGCTCGACACGCCGGTGGGCACGATGCGTGGCACTTACCAGATGACGGCCGTAGACGGGAAGCAGTTCGAAGCGACGATCCCGGAGTTCACCCTGGCTGTGCCCCGCGTCCTGCACTGATCCTGCTGCAGGAAGCCTCTGCCGCTGAGCCGCAGGCACAGCGACACGCTGATCTCGCCATGCTGCCCCCGATCCCATCGCCTGCCTGCGCGATACCGCGCGCGTCCTGAAGCCGGGAGGCCGCGTACCGATCTTCGACACGTTCCTGCCCAGGGCAGCGCGCGCCTTTGCGACGTCTGGCGAAGCCGCTGCTGCGCCGCGTCGCGACACGACTCGACGTGGTTTTCGAGGAGGTGCTTGCGAAGGTTCCGCAACGGGGCGTCGAAGACGACCCGTTGGCGCTGGCGGCTGGATGGTTCAGCTTGATTCGCCTGCGGCGCGCGTAGTTCTATCGCCCGATGAATCGGGCTCCTACAGAGCCAGGAGAGAGGTTCTTTGGGTAGGAGCAGGCCGTTCATCGGGCGATGTTTCGCTAGCTGCGGTAGTCGGCGTTGATCCGCACGTACTCGTAGGAGAGATCGCAGGTATACACCGCGGCGCGTGCGCTGCCGCGTCCCAGGTCGACGCGGACGACAATCTCGGCTGCACTCATGATGCGCGCGCCGTCTTCTTCGCGATAGGACGTGGCACGGCCGCCTTTTTCGGCGACCAGAATCTCGTTGCCGCCGCTCGCCAGCCAGACCGTGACCCGATCGACGGCGAGCGCGTCGACCTCGGCGTAACCGATGGCTGCCAGGATGCGACCCAGATTGGGGTCGGAAGCGAAGAAAGCAGTCTTGACCAGCGGCGAATGCGCGATGGCGTAGCCGATCTGCTTGCATTCCTGACGGTCGCGGCCGCCTTCGACGGCGACGGTAATGAATTTGCTGGCGCCCTCGCCGTCGCGGATGATCGCTTGCGCCAGCTCGCTGGCGACGGCGATCAGCGCTTCGCGCAGCTGCGCGTAGGCCCTTGTCGAGGCGTCCGCGATCTCGATGCCGCTCTGGCCGCTGGCCATCAAGATGAAAGAATCGTTGGTCGAAGTGTCGCCGTCGACGCTAATGCAGTTGAACGATTCATCGGCCGTTTCACGAAGCAGCGTTTGCAGCAAGGGTGCGGTGATGCCGGCATCGGTGGCGATGAAGCCGAGCATGGTCGCCATGTTCGGCCGGATCATGCCGGCACCCTTGCTGATGCCGGTGATGGTGACGCTTCGGCCGTCGATCGTGAAGCGCCGCGAGGCGGCCTTGGCGACCGTATCGGTGGTCATGATGGCGTGCGCGGCAGCATGCCAGTTGTCGGCACGCAGGTTGGCGATGCAGTCTGGCAGACCGGCGATCAGGCGCTCAACCGGCAGCGCTTCGAGGATCACGCCGGTCGAGAAGGGCAGCACCTGGCGGTCATCGATAGCCAGTAGCCGGCCGAGCGCAGCGCAGGTTTCGGTGGCCGCAAACCAGCCCTGCTCGCCCGTCCCGGCGTTGGCGATGCCGGTATTGATGACCAGCGCACGCACGTCGCTGCCAAGTTCCAGATGGCGGCGGCAAACGTGCACCGGTGCGGCGCAAAAGCGGTTGCCGGTAAACACGCCGGCCACGCGACAGCCCGGGTCGAGCGCCAGGACGGTCAGGTCGTGCCGATCAGGCTTGCGGATGGCCGCCGCGGTGACGCCGAGACGAACGCCGGCAACCGGCCAGAGATCTGCAGCGGCGGGAGTACGATAATTGACGGGCATTGCAACCTCGCGAACGGGGAAGGGCACGGGCCGTACGGCGGCATGCGCAGGTTTGGCAGGCTAGCGCTTCGCCAAGCGGCGCCTGCGCAAGTGGCTATTCACCGCCATGCCGGTGCTGCATTGGTGGCAACGGCGACAGCGGCGCCTAGGACAACTTGCCGTGACAGAATTTGTATTTCTTGCCCGAGCCACAGGGGCAGGGCTCGTTGCGGCCCACCTTTGGCCCGGCCTGCAGCGGTTTCATGCCCTCCGCGGTCGGCCGTTCATCGCCGCTTCCCAGCGCTTCGTCGTAGCCCGTGTGTTGATACTGGACATTCTGCACTTCAGCACGCGGCGCGGTTTCCTCGACATCCTGCGGGCGAACCTGAACGGTCATCAACATCCGTGTCACGTCGGCGCGCACGCTGTCGAGCAGGCGCTCGAAGAGTTCGAAGGCTTCGCGCTTGTACTCCTGCTTGGGATTCTTCTGGGCGTAGCCACGCAGGTGAATTCCCTGGCGCAGGTGGTCAAGGGCTGCCAGGTGCTCGCGCCAGTGCGTATCCAGGCTCTGCAGCATGACGTTGCGTTCGAACTGGTGAAACATCTCGGCGCCGACCAGATCGACCTTGGCCGAGTAGGCCGCCGTCGCGTGCTCGACGATCCGCTCCAGCATCTCTTCGTCGCGCAGATTCGGCTCGTCGGTCGACCAGGTGACAATCGGCAAGGGCAGCTGCAGGTCGGCGGCCAGCGTGTTTTCCAGCCCGGGCAGATCCCATTGCTCTTCGACGCTGTCGGTCGGTACGTGCAGGCGGAAGGTCTCGTGCAACACGGCAGTGCGCATCGCGGTGACGGTTTCAGAGATGTCGTCGCTTTCGAGCAGCTCGTTGCGCTGCGCGTAGATGACCCGGCGCTGATCGTTGGAGACGTCGTCGTACTCGAGCAGTTGTTTGCGAATGTCAAAGTTGCGCGCCTCGACCTTGCGCTGCGCCGATTCAAGTGAGCGCGAGACCAGCGGATGCTCGATCGGCTCGCCTTCGGGCATCTTCAGTCGCTCCATGATCGCTTTCAGGCGATCTCCCGCAAAGATGCGCAGCAGCGAATCGTCGAGCGCCAGGTAGAAGCGTGAGGAACCCGGATCGCCCTGGCGACCGGAACGGCCGCGCAGCTGATTGTCGATGCGGCGCGACTCGTGTCGTTCCGAGCCAATGATGTGCAATCCTCCGGACGCCACGACCTGGTCGTGCACGACCTGCCACTGGCTACGGATTTCGGCGATGCGCCGATCGCGCTCGTCGGCAGGCTGCGTGTCGTCGTCGCGAACCTCGCTGATCTGCTTTTCGATGCTGCCACCGAGCACGATATCGGTCCCACGCCCAGCCATGTTGGTGGCAATGGTGATGATCCCCGG
>LBIU01000170.1 GCA_000987445.1 Candidatus Accumulibacter adiacens
TTTTTGCAAGCATTGAAGCGCCCTTTATGCGCTTGGCACGCGGAAAGTGTCGAACTCGGGAGAATCTGCCGCCGGAGTCCTTCCGGGATTTGCCGGCCTTTTCTCAACTTCGCGTTTGACACTCGCGATGTGATGGCGGTCTGCTTGATCGGTCATCCGACCCTGGCGCAAACCCTGGAACGGGCGCTTTCGGGTGCACGTACCGCTCAAACCGGTGCCAGAACGCGAGCGCTTTGCGCCGCTGATGCAGCACAGCCTGGAGAGCGCCGCTTGCACCAGTAAGCTGCTCAGATTCGGGCCTGGAGATCTTGCATCAGGCGAGCAAGCGATTGCCGCGGTACGCCGGGCGAATTCTGCGTACGGCGATGCGCCTGGCGGTACCGCGTGCTCTCAATCAGAGCAGGACGTCACACTGATCTCCGGCCCCGCCTGGTGACACTTGCGCAGTGGCATTGGCCGGCCAAACGCTCAGAGCGCCTGATACCTTGACGGATCGGACATTTTCTTGAGTACTGCGTCCAGTTGCGGGATGGTCATCAATTCATCATAGACACCCGCGCTCACCTGAATGCCGCTGGCAAACGAAATATCCGCCGCCAGCGCATAGGAGATTTTCCGGGAGAGCGCGCCTGCCCCGGGCTTCGACCACGCATACTCGACCCAGCCGCCATGGGGTTCGTTGCCCGCATCGCAGAGTTCCTTGAAGATGTACTTGCCCGAGTTATCGGTGATCTGCATGATCGGCTTGCCGACCAGATCCGGCCGCATCGGGTGGGCGATCATCCGGTCCTGCCGACAGTCGTAGACGAAGACATAACTGTCTTTCCACACCCAGTTGCTGTCCCTGTTGTTGAAGTCGGCATAACCTGAAGTTCCCTTGTTGTGCAGAAAGCTCGCCGCTGCCCGCACTTTGCTGATCACTTCTTCCGGTGTGGCGGTTTCTGCAGCCATCGCAACGCGGCCAAGGCCGCAGGCGGCCAGAACAGCGATCCATCCAATTCTTTTCACAGCTCTCATAGCCTCTTGCTCCCTCTTCAGTCTTGCTCGGTTTCTCAGCGTTGGTCCGGTCGAAACCTCTTGCCGGCCGCATGCCGCATGCGGTTTCAGTTGATCCACGGCTTGCCTACGGGAAGGACATCCCGGCCGAAAACATCCGCATAAATGACGTGGGCCATGATGTACCACGCCATCGCCGCCGTGGCCATCAGCTCATAACCGGCAATCACGGTCAGGGCCGGGTAGCCGAAGTGCGCGAGATCGAGCAGAACGAAGCCGATCAACAGCAGCGTGAAAGTCAGTGCCAAGGCACCGTGTATGCGCATCGATGCGACCCACAGAATCGCCGTAAACGCCGTCCAGGCCACGAGAAACCAGCCGATATCGGTCTTGCTCGAAGTGTAAATGTCGTAGTGGTTGCCGATCAGGAGCAGGGTCAGGGCGAGCCAGAAGCAACCGTAGGCGGTAAACGCGCAATAACCGAAATTGTTCCCCGTCTTCATCTCCTGCAGCCCGGCGATCATTTGTGCCAGCCCGCCGAAAATTAGACCCAACCAGATCACCGGGCCCAGCCCCATCCAGCCAACGTTGTGAAACTGCAAGATCATTGTCGTCAATCCGAACCCAGCCAGACCGACAACCGCTGGATTGCCCAGCTTCTGCTCCGCCATACCTTACCCCCCTGAAAATGCGTGAAAAAAACGGTCTGGGCAGCCACCAAGCCGCTCGCTACAACAAGCTTTTTCGTGCCATGAGCATTGGAAATGTCCTGTCCCTCCACGGCAGCGGAGCCGGATTATATACGCTCGCCATGAGCACACAAGAGCCCACCGACCCACTTGTAATTATCCTTTGGGCATTGCAAGTGCGACCATTCCGAGAATGAGAAATCCGCTTCAAAAATGCGGCGGTGCAGACATTTCATCCCGCATGGCATACTAGCAAACGGATACGTTCCCGCAGAGAATCAACGACAAGGCAAAGGACGAGCAAGCGCTCGAAGGGCTTGAAAAGTAAACGTAGCGCACTCGGGCCGAAGGCCCCGACCAGGCGCCGGCAAGCCGCTCAAATGCTCGCTCTGCAAGGCACGAGAACGGTAGCGGCCAGACTCCCGGCGTGTACCGGGTAGCCGCACCACCCCTACGATTTCAGCCGAATCGGCGCCAACTCGTCACCAGTCGGCAAAACCCGACCGATACACGCCGCCTTTGCGTAGCCCATCGAACGCAAAGCGGCAATGCAGGCCGTCGCCCGCTCTGCCGGCACGCTGGCCAGCAGCCCGCCGGCCGTTTGCGGATCGAAGAGCAGCGCATAGTTGGGATGACTGCGCGCCTGTTCCTGGTCACGCAAGGCGCGGCGCAGGCGTACGTTCGCCGGCTGCAGCGAACTGAGAATGCCCGCCGCGCTGGTTTCGGTGGCGCCATCGAGCACCGGCAAGGCGCTCAGGTCGATCTCGGCATCGACCCCGGAAGCACGCGTCATCTCGACCAGGTGGCCGAGCAGACCAAAGCCGGTGAGGTCGGTGCACGCCGTCGCGCCGTGCTCGCGCAGGCAGCTGGCCGCCAGGCGGTTGGACTGTGCCATCGAGGCCAGGGCTTCGTCGATCCAGCGGCCCTTGGCCTGCAGGCGCGCATGCGCGGCGAAGAGGGTGCCGGTACCGATCGGCTTGCCGAGAATCAGCTGCTGGCCGGGGCGCATGCCGCCCTTGCACAGCACGCCTGCCAGGGCGTCGTCGATCAGCCCGTTGATGGCGAAGCCAAGCGCCAGTTCGCTGCCCTCGCCGCTGTGGCCGCCGACCAGCGCGCAGCCGGCTTCATTGAGCACTTCAATGGCCCCGGACATCATCTGGAAGAGCGTCTCTTCGACCTGGCTTTCGAGTCCCGGCGGGACGGTGGCAATTGCCGTCGCCGACTGCGCTTCGGCGCCCATGGCGAAAATGTCGCCGAGCGCGTGGTTGGCGGCGATGCGGCCGAACAACCAGGGATCGTCGATGAAGGCGCGAAAGAAATCGACCGTATGAACCATCGCTTTTCCCGGCGGCACGCGCACCACCGCCGCGTCGTCGGGGGCGTGCAAGCCGATCAGCACATCCTCACGCTCGATCGGGTGAACCGCCGCCAGCGCGCGCGAGAGCACCGTCGCGCCGATCTTGGCACCGCAACCGCCGCAACGCATGGCGATCGCCGAGAGGGCTTGCGCCGATTCGGCTTGATCGAGCGGGACTGCGCTTGCGCCGCGCGCTGCCTTGTCGATCGCCATACGCTGCGCCGGCAAATCGTTGAAGCGGGCCATGAAACGACGGTCGATCCAGTCCTTCCAGCGCCAGACCCAGGCGCCCGCGATGTGCAGCGCGCCGCGCGAGGCAACGGCGTAGCGGTCACCGGTGCTGATCAAGGCCAGCCAGCGCGCTTGCGGCTGATAGGCGCGCAGCGGCTGCTCGAGCAGCGAGCGCCGCAGATTGTCGGCCAGCGGTCGACCCTGGCGAACCGCAAAAACGCCGGCTTTCTCCAGTGGCTGGTCGACCATCGCTGCGCAATCGCCAGCCGCGAAGATCTGCGGGTCGCTCACCGTCTGCAGAGTGTCGCGCACCTGGATGAAACCGCGCTCGTCGAGCGCCAGGCCGGTATCGCGCAACCACTCCGCACCGCCGGCCTGCGTCACCCAGACGATCTCGTCGGCCGCCAGCGTTTCGCCGCCGGCGGTGCGCAACTGGCCGCTGGCCACTGCGCGCACTTCGGCGTTGCGGTGGATGACCACCGCGCGCGCGACGAGCACCCGCTCGAAAGCACGCCGCACCCGGGCATTGTGCGTCGGCAGGATCTCGCGCTCGGCGGAAAAAAGGTGGAAGCGCAGTTCATCGGGGTCGCGTCCGAGCAACTGGAGTTCGTGGCGCAGGCGATGGTGCATCGCCAGCAGCAGTTCGACACCTCCGGCGCCCGCGCCAACCACGGCGATGGTCGTCGCCCCAGGGTGCCGGCGAACGCGCTCCAGCAAGGCCAGCCAGCGCTCGTTGAAACGCCGAATCGGCTTGACCGGAATGGCGTGCTCGGCCGCACCTTCGACCTGGCTCACCGCCGGCATCGAGCCAATATTGATCGACAGTCGGTCGTAGGCGAGCGGTGGGCGATGCGCGCAGAGCACCTTGCGCTGCGCCCGATCGAGGCCGATCACCTGCGCACGCAAGTAGCGTGCGCCGGCGAACTCGGCCAGGCGGCGCAGATCGATGTGCACTGCATCGTAAGCGTAGTGCCCGGCGATGTAAGCCGGCAGCATTCCCGAATAGGGGGTGTGGGTATCGCTGCAGATCACCGTCAGACGAACGCCAGCCAGCGGCCGCATGGCAAAACGCCTGAGCACCACGACGTGACTGTGGCCGCCGCCAACGAGGACGATATCTCTGAGGACGGTTGCTTCGGCAGCGTGCATCGCGCGGGCTCCGTTCTACGCTGCCGCAGTTGGGTCGGTGATCGGGTCGGCGAGCAGCTCGGCGACCAGTTGCCGCACGGCGGCGCGTTCGGCAGCGGGTGCAAACAGCGCGGCGCGCTGCTGGCACTGGGCGGCAAGCCGTGCCAGCAGCCCATCGCTCTGCCCCTGACTCGCCCGACACTGAAGGAGCAGCGCGGCCAGGCCGGTGGCGTCGCCGCAGCCGAAATAGCCCGCGTAATCACCGCCCAGCATGCCGATATTGCCATCGATCGCCGAGGCGATCACCGGCGTGCCGCTGCACACCGCTTCCATCACCACGTGCGCCCCACCCTCCATGCGGCTGGCGTGAATCAGCAGGTCGGCACGCTGAATGCGTCGCCGCGTGGCCGCGTGAACCAGACCTCCCAGCCAGCGATAGCTGGCCGACACCGCCATCGTCGCCATGGCCGCTTCGCCGAGCAGCTGATCGAGCGCGTGACCGACATGGTCGATGCGAATGTCGTCGCGCTCGGCGAGCAGCCGGGCGGCGGCAAAGAGCACTTCCGGATCCTTCTCTGCGCGCAGGTGCCCGACCATCAGCGCACGCAAGCGCCTGACGCCCTTTACGACAGTCTTCCGGCGGCGCGTCGATTGAAAGATCACCCGCGTCTTGCCACGAAATGCCGCAGGCACGGCCAGCGGACCGCACTCCTGCAACACCACCAGCGCATCCGCCAGGCGCAGCGAACGCTGCGCACTGGCGTCACTTTCGATGTCGCGGTAGAGGTCGGTGCCGGTGAGGATCACGGCCAGGCCGCGCACGCGATGGGCGTCGCGCCAGTTGTCGATCGACGGCGACGAGCGGCGGGCGTGCAAGGCCAGCATGACGCGATCCCGGTCGGCAAGCTCATCCGGCCATTGCTTGATGATCCGCGTCGGCAGGGACAGAAATTGCTGCCAGCGCCGCGCGGTCTGCCAGTTGCCGTTGTTGGCATCGGCAAGCGCCGGGCTCACAATCACCACCTGGGGAACTTGCAGCGACCTGTCTTCTTTCATCGAGGCCAACCAGGATGACGAAACCAGCGATGCAATGGGCCGCGGCGGAGGCCGCTCGGGAAGGCGGCAGGCAGGTGCTGATCGCGGCTCTGCAGGCGGCGCGTCAACGCACCCTGGCTCTGCTCGCGGCCTATGAACAGGCCCTGGGCCCGGCACTGCCCGTGCCGTTTTCGACGCAGCTGAATCCGCCGCTGTGGGAAGTTGGCCACATCGGCTGGTTTCAGGACTACTGGATCGCACGCAATCCGCAGCGCGCGCTCGGCGATGGCGCCGATCCGGATGCACCCCGCCCGGTCGGGCGCCTGCCGGCAGCGGACGTGCTTTACAATTCCAGCGTTGTTGAGCACTCGACGCGCTGGCAGCTGCCGCTGCCCGATCTGATGGCCACCCGTAGCTATCTCGAGGACGGTCTGACCGACACCCTGGCGCTGTTGGCAGAATCCGCTGAAACGCCGGCCGAGCTCTATTTCTTCCGCCTGGTGCTGTTCCACGAACAGATGCACGCCGAGGCCGCGACGTACATGGCACAGGCACTCGACATCGCTCTGCCAGCGGCCCTGCGAAGCCGAGGACCGGCCGCGTTGCCGACAGGTGTGCCGGCGAGCCTGCCGGCCTCCGCTGCACGCCCAAGAAGGCTCGCCTGCCTGAAATTGCCCGGCGGCGAGTGGCTGCTGGGCTACAGCCGGCCCGGCTTCGCCTTCGACAACGAACTGAGCGCGCACCCCGTCAGCTTGCCGGCGTTCGAGATCGACGCCACTGCGGTCACCTGGGAACGCTACCTGCCCTTCGTCGCCGCCGACGGCTACCACGCGGCACACTACTGGTCGGCCGCCGGCTGGCGCTGGCGCCAGGCCGAGCGCCTCGCTGCGCCGCGCTACCTGCGCCAGATCGACGGACAATGGCAACAGCGCTGTTTCGGGCAATGGCAGCCATTGCCGATCACTGCACCAGCCATTCATCTGAGCTGGTTCGAGGCCGACGCCTGGTGCCGCTGGGCGGGGCGGCGCCTGCCGAGCGAAGCCGAATGGGAGCACGCAGCACTCGCCGCGCCGAACGACGCCAGCCGGCCATGCAGCCAATGGGGCCGAATATGGGAATGGACAGCCAGCCGCTTCCTGCCCTACCCCGGTTTTCGCGCCCACCCCTACCGCGACTACTCGGCGCCGTGGTTCGACAGCCGTTACGTGCTGCGCGGAGCCAGCTTGGCAACGGCGCCGGAAATGCTTTACCCGCGCTACCGCAACTACTTCACGCCCGAGCGTAACGACATTTTCAGCGGCTTCCGCAGCTGCACGATTACCCGCTGAGTGCTTTCGGAAAACGACCATCACCATGGCCTTCAAGCCTGCGCCAGAAAGAGCGCAAACCAGCCACGCTCGTCGCTCCAGTGCCGAATTCCCGAAAAGCCCGCATCGCCCAGGAGGGCGCTGAAGTCCGCGCTGCGCCACTTGTACGAGTTCTCGGTGTGAATGCGCTCGCCAGCGGCAAACGCGCGTTCGCCCCCAGGCCAGTGCACCGCGAGGGATCGCCGCGCTTCGAGGTGCATCTCGATGCGTGACTGTGCCGCATCGAAAAAGGCCACATGCCGCCAATCGGCCAGCGTGAAATCACTGCCGATCAATTGGTTGAGGTGCAGCAGCAGGTTGCGGTTGAAGGCGGCGGTGACCCCCAGCGGATCGTCGTAAGCGGCTTCGAGAATCGCAGCCGGCTTGAGCAGATCGACGCCGATCAACAGCCAGCCTGCCTGCGCCGCCTGGCGTAACTGGCGCAGGAAGTCGAGCGCCTGCGCAGGCGTGAAGTTGCCGATACTCGAACCGGGATAGAAGAGCAGACGCGGTCCATCGCCGATCGCCGCCGGCAAGCGCAGCCGCCGCGAGAAGTCGGTGCCGACAGCGAGCATTGGCAGCTCCGGGTGCTGCAGCTGCAAACGGCTCAGCGAATCGCCGAGGAAGTCCACCGAGATGTCGACGGCCACGTAGCGGCCGATCCTGAACGGCCGCAGGAGGGACGCCGCTTTTTCGCAGTTGCCTGCGCCGATGTCGACCAGCGTCAAGCCAGCCGGGAGTTGTGCCGCGATTTCATCGACATGGCGCACGAAGATCGCCGCCTCGGTACGTGTCGGGTAGTACTCGGGCAAGCGGGTGATCGCCGCGAAGAGGCTCGAACCCAGCGCATCGTAGAAGTACTTCGACGAGACCACCGCCGGGCGTGCCGCCAGTTCACGCAACAAATCGGCACGCAGAGCGGCCGGTTCCTGTCGATCGATCTCGAGCAGCAGCGGCGAGCGCATGCTTAGCGAACTCGCGGCGCGTGCCGACAGCGATTACCCGCCGCACGCGCACACTCGAATGATGGTAGAAGCCTGATCACGGTTCCTGGCTGGCGCTATCGCCGCTCCCGGTGATGACCGACCATCGGAACATCTCGGGGAGCAGCTCCCTGAAGGTCCCCATGATACGGCCTGAAAGCGAGAATGCCCACGCTGCCGACCGGCCCACGCCGCCGACTGCGCCAGCGCTCCGCGTGCGCTTGCTTCGCCGGCCTCCAGCCGCGGGGACTGGACCCTGACGCGCGAGAACGTTCCGGTCTCCTGGCAATCTGAAAGACATCGTGACCGATGTCACACGCAATTGTAAGAGCTGTGTAACTCTTCTAGCACGGCTGGCGGCGCCCATATACGATGCACGACACTCACCGCCAGTCGCCTTTCTCGATACACACGATCCGAGGTTTCACATGAGCACAGTTCGCTTTCCAGCACCTCGCAAGCTGAAGGTTTGGCGCGCCCTCGACTCCCTGATGAGTGGTCGTACACCGAGGCAAGCCGGTCGGCAACGGCCGTTCACTGCGGCGCTGCATCTCCATTTCCTTTTTTCCGTCCTCAGCCAGGGCACTCCAGCTACGCCCCCTTGCCCGCGTCAGCCAGAGCGTCCGGATGATCGATTGTTCGACACCCACGAACGCCGTTCTGATGGCTCATGGTGGCATACCGGCTTTCCCCACTGGTCGACGTTCTGACCTCTGGGGCGCACAGTCGGAGGGCCTTCCTGCCCGCGGCTCATCCCGCCTTGCCGTGACCAGACGCCGCCGGCATGCCGACCACCCCAGACCGCCAGGAATCAAGGAGACACCCGATGAGCAACACGGACCGGCCAGAGCTTCCTCCTAGGACGACGCTACCGTCGCTGGGAGTGGCTGATCGCCGGTCGCTAGCGGATCGGCGGCTAGGAGGCGGCGATCGGCGCCAGAACGCCGATCGCCGTAAGCCGCCCGACAGCGAAGCCCTGCTCGCCGAACTCGAAAAACGCGTCGCCGCTGCCATTCGCCAGCAAGGCAGCAACATCGAAGGAAATGGTTCGGGCTGGGACAAGCTGATCATTCCCTTCGCCTGACGGTCATGACCGTCAGGCGAAGCGGGCCGACAGGCCGCCATCGACGAGAAGCTCGGTGGCGGTGATATATTTCGCCTCGTCGGAAGCCAGAAACAGCGTCGCATAGGCGGTATCCCAGGCGTCGCCCATGTGGCCCATCGGACACTGCGCGTCCCGGGTACGGATGAGGTTCGGAATATCGCCTTCCTCCCCGTAGACGCGGGTCAGGGCGGCATGCACAAGCGGCGTGTTCATCAGCCCCGGCAGAACGCAGTTGGCGCGGATGCCGTCAGGCGCGTGGCGGATGGCCATGGTTCGTGTCATGGCCACCATGGCCCCCTTGCTGGCGGCGTAGAAGCCGTAGTTGACGCCCGCCCAGCCGCGTACGGCCACCGAGGCATTGTTGACGATCGCCCCCGCCTTCTGGCGCATCATCACCGGCAGCACGTGATGGCAGGTGAGGTAGGCGCTCTTGATATTGACCGCCATCAGCCGATCCCAGGTCGCCTCGTCGAGTTCGGCCGGACCACCGACGACGGCCATGCCGACGTTGTTCACCAGGATGTCGATGCGCCCGTAAGCGTCCAGGGCCGCCGCCACCAGCTTCTCGACATCGCCGGCAAGCGTCATGTCGGCGACCACGGCAGTGCTTTCGCCGCCTTCTTCGCCGATGATTGCCTGCGTCGCCGCGGCGGCTTCGGCGTCGATATCGGCACCGACGACCTTGGCGCCCTGGCGCGCAAAAAGTACCGAAATGGCCTTGCCATTACCCCAGCCCGGCCCCACCGAGCCGCTGCCGGTCACGATCGCCACCTTGTCCTGCAGACGTCCGCCCATCTTCAGTTCTCCCCTTGATCAGTCCAGTGACTCCGCAGTGCCGTCTTCAGCACCTTGCCGTAGCTGTTCTTCGGTAAGGCGGCGACGAAGACATAGTTCCTCGGCCGCTTGAAGCGGGCAATCGATTGCAGGCATAGCTGGTCGAGTTCCGCAGGTGGCGCAGCCAGCCCCGCTCGGCAGACGACGAAGGCGACCACTTCCTCGCCCCACTCGGCACTCGGCCATCCGACCACCGACACCTCGGCGACGGCCGCGTGCTGCAACAGCACTTCCTCGACTTCGCGTGGATAAATGTTGGCGCCGCCGCTGATGATCACGTCCTTGGAGCGGTCCTTGAGCGTCAGGAAGCCGTCGTCATCGAAAACACCAATGTCACCGGTATGCAACCAGCCGTCGCGCAGCGTCTCGGCCGTCGCCTCGGGGTTGCACCAGTAGCCCTGCATCACGGTTTCACCGCGCACCAGCACTTCGCCGGCAACACCGGCCGGCAGCGCCCGGCCGTCGGCATCGGCGACGACGACCTCGACGACGCTGTGCGCGACGCCGACCGAAACAATGCGCTCCAGGTAACGGGGATGGTCGCGATCGGCGAGATGCTGGCGGGCCAGCGCCGTGATCGTCATCGGGCTCTCGCCCTGGCCGTAGATCTGCACCAGTCGATCGCCGAGCACCTCGAGCGCGTGCCGGATGTCCTCGAGATACATCGGGCCGCCACCATAGACGAGCGTCTTGATGCCGCGGCAGTCGCTGCCGTGCGCAGCCACGTGTTCAACCAGACGGTGCACCATCGTCGGCGCGGCGAACAGCGAAACCTCGCCGAAATGCTGCGCCAGCGCCAGGATCTCGCCGACGTCGAAGCCGCCCGACTCGGGAACGACGTGGCGCGCGCCGACCAGCACGTGCGCAAAGTTGTACATGCCGGCGCCGTGCGACATCGGCGCGGCGTAGAGAATGCTGTCCGCTGGCGTCGCCTGGTCCACGTCGGTGAAGTAACAAAGGGTCATCGCCAGCAGGTTGCGCTGCGAGAGCATTACCCCCTTGGGCTGGCCAGTGGTTCCCGAGGTATAGAAGAGCCAGGCCAGGTCGTCGGGCGCGCGCGGCACGACATCGATCGTCTCGCCATCGGCGAGGCGCCGGTATTCCGGCGTGTCGATCGACACGATGCGCAACCCGGGCGCACTGCCGGCCAAAGCGCCCCAATCGCCGCCGGGCCCGGCCGCCTCAGCCGGCCCAGCCAACTCTCCGGCGACAAAAAGCAGCGACGCCGCCGAATTCCCGCAAATGAAAGCGACTTCTCGCGGGTGCAGCTTGTTGTTGATCGGCACCGCCACCAGGCCGGCGTGCCAGATGCCATAGAGCAACTCGAGGTACTGCGGGCAGTTGGCTATCAACAGGGCGACGCGGTCGCCCGCCTGCAGACCGTAAACGCCGCGCAAGTTGCCGGCGAGCGTCGCCGCACGACGAAACAACTCGGCGTAGGACCACAGCTCGCGCTCACCCAGCGCAAGCGCGTTGCGCTGCGGGAAAACGCGGGCCGTGCGGGCCAGCAGGTGGGCGAGGTTCATCGCCGGGCGGCCTTGCGCGGCGAGCGCAGCACGCCACCGCCGCTCGGCGCAATCATCGGCACGGCCGCCCTTCCTCTGCAGTCAGGCCGCTACTCAGCCGCGATCGGCGAGCAGGAAGTCCTGCACGGCACGCACCTGCGGTTCGTCGAGGAACATCGGCGCATGGCCGACATCCGGCACCTCGACGAGCGTTGCCTTGGGTCCGCGCAGCGTCATCTCGACAGCCGTCTCGTGCAGCAGGATGTCCGACTGGGCGCCGCGCAGCACCATCGTCGGGCAGCGAATGGCATCGTACATCGGCCACAGGCTGATTTCCTTGGCTTCCAGGAAGGCCTTCTGGTACGGCTGCGCAAGCGCGCGATCGTAATTCATCTCGAAACCGCCCTCCGCCTTCGGGCGCGTGCCGACGACGGTCATGAACCGCCATTGCGCATCGGAGAGCTTGCCGAAGGGCGCGCAGACCTCACGCACGTAGGCTTCCGCCTCGTCGAGATTGGCGAAGTCGGGTGCCTTGCCGAGATACTCGCCGATCCTCTGCAGCGCATCCAGGGCGATCAGCGGACCGACGTCGTTGAGCACCATACGCGTGATCGGCGAACCCGGCAGGCTCGACAGGAACATGCCGATCAGTCCGCCCATCGAAGTGCCCAGCCAGTGCACCGAATCGACACCGAGGCGGGCGATCAGCGTGATGATGTCGTTGGCGTAGGTGGGCAGGGCATAGTCGTCGGGGAAGAAAAGGCGATCGCTGCGTCCGCGGCCGACGATGTCCGGACAGATCACCCGGTAATCACTGGCCAGCGCATTGGCCAGCACGTCAAAATCCCGCCCGTTGCGGGTCAGGCCGTGTACGCAGAGCAGGACGCGTGGATTTTCCGCATCGCCCCATTCGGTATAGGCCATGGTGTGCAGACCATGCGGGCCAAGACAACGCACCGCGTTCTCGCGCATCTTGTTCACGCGCAGGCCGCCCGTTTGGCCGGGGCGCGACGTCACCACCAGGTCGTCGAATTCCTTCAGTATCACCATATTGATCCCCCGATCTCGTTCATTGGTTGGAAAAAAACTTCTCGTGGCAAAGGGGGAACAGCCGCCGGCAAGCGCGCTTTCGCCACCCCCCGCAGTCCCCGCTCGCCTGCGCAAGTCCCCGGAGCCAGGGCTTCCTAGGCCCTCGCCTTGTTGACCGACGGCCTGGCGAAGCGGTGTGCGATGTGCCGTCTGCGCCTCGGACCAGAGCCGCCGTGGCTGCTGCAGCGCCTGTTCGAGTCGCCGCTCAGACTCGGAGCCGGACCACCTCGCCCCCCTCAGGAGTATCCCCGCAAGCCGTAGGGGAAGTCAAATTCCAGTCGTGATCGCCACCCACCGGTGGCAGCCGCTGCGCGCGCGCATCGGTCAGGGCCATCAAGGCCCCCAGCTAGCGCCTTTTTTCAGTGCCAGTAGCCTCCCGGATACCAGCGCGGCTGCCGGCGTGGTGGCGCAAGCTCGGGCCAATAAGCGCCCCTCTCGTCGCCAATCGCCTCAGCGCCCGTGTCACGGGCCAGCGACAGCAGGCGGGAAACCCGCTCTTCGGTCGCCGGATGCGTACGTAGCCATGACGGATCGGGATTTCCCCACCCGGGCAACAACCAGCTTCGCCAGGAGCGGGTAACGCGCTCGATCCTGGCCAGGGCGCTGGCCAGACCGAGCGGGTCGCCGGTAAAGCGTGCGGCTTCGAGGTCGGCGTCGAACTCGCGGACACGCGACAGTCCCAGCTGAGCGAGCAGCGCCAGATGCGGCGAAAGCGCCAGAAGGAGCAGTGCCAGCAGATCGATCTCGACGCGACCGGCGAGGACCAGGGGCAGTGCCAGCAGCAACAGGATCTGGCCGACGACGGCAAAAAGGGCCGTCAGGCGACTCACGTAGTCAGCGAGGCTCATCACCCGCAGATCGCCGTTGGCGATGTGGGCCATCTCGTGCGCCAGCACCCCGGCGATCTCGCGCCTGCTCAGCGTGCGCAGCAAGCCGTCGCTGAGCGCGATCGCCGATTGCTGCCGCTGACCGACGGCGAAGGCATTGACCAGCGGGCTTGGCGCGTAATAGAGCTGCGGCGCCACCGGCAAACCCGCGCGTTCGGCCAGCCAATCGGCCAGGCGCCACAGATCGGGCGCTTGCTGCACGGGAATCGGCCGCGCCCGATACAGGGCCAAGGTCAGTCGCGCGCCCGCTGCCGGCTGGATGAGCAGGGCAATGAGACTCGCCAGAAGCGCGAACCACATGCCGTCCGCTCCGAACAGCAAGTGCCCGGCCAGCGCACTGATCCCCAGCAAGGCAAGCAGCAGCAACAGCGTTTGCAGCCGATTGCGCCAGGCGTGTCGCCGCCAGCTCACTCCCGATCGCTGCTGCCCACGCGCGCGCGCAGTTCATCGAGTTCCTCGAGCAGGTCGGCGACCAGCGCCGCCAACTCGGGAACCGCGTCGAAGTCGCGCTCCAGTTGCCGCATGCGCCGCGCGCGCACGATACTGGTGCTGGAGAAACACCACACGCCGGCAACGCTCTCCGCCTGCGGAATCAGCCCATCGTCGATATGGCGCTGCAGCCACGCCGGTTCGACGGTACACGCGGCGGCAAGCTGTTCGAGGGTCACCCAGCTGTCTTCCATCGGGCTGCCGGTCAGGATCTCATCGTCACGCATCGCTCATGCCCTCCCCTGCGCGTGTGAATCTGAAGGCCGTGGATTGAAGTCCAACTCCCGGGCCATGGTTTCGTAAAGTTCCCGCGCCTTTTCCGTATCGGCCGGCGGCAATACCACCTTGATATCGAGCAGCAGGTCGCCAGGCGAAGCGCCGGGAATCCCCTTGCCGCGCACCCGCATTTGCCGCCCGCTCTGCGTCCCTTCGGGGATGCGCACGTTAACCCCGCCTTGCGGCAGATCGACCTGCACCACCGCACCGAGCGCCGCTTCCCAGGGGGCAACCGGCAGCGTCAGATGCAGGTCGCGCCCCTGCGCGCGAAAACGCGGATGCGGTCTGAACTGGACCTCGAGCATCAGGTCCCCGGCCGGCGCGCCGCCGCTGCCCGGTGCGCCCTGGCCCGCCAGGCGAATGATCTGGCCGGCGTGCACACCCTGCGGGATGCGGACGTTCAGGGTACGCGTTTCGAGCGTCACGTGACCCCGCGTATCGGTCCTCGGCGCGCGCAGTGAAATCTGCCGCGTCGCACCGCTGAAAGCATCTTCGATGTCCAGCAGGACCTTGGCGTGGTGATCTTCGCCGCGCGCCTGGAATGGCGTCCGCTGGCCGCCACTGAAGCCCCGCGCGCCCCCCATGCGGCCGAACATTTCCGCGAAGAAATCGGAGAAGTCGGCCGTTTCCCCGGGCGAAGCACCGCGTCCCGAAAACTCGAAACCGGCATCCCAGTTTGGCGGCGGGCGAAAATCCTGACCCGGTCGATAGCCACGTCCCAACTGATCGTAGGCGACACGCTTTTCCGGGTCCGAAAGCACCGCATTCGCTTCGTTGACTTCCTGCATGCGCGCTTCCGCATTCGCTTCCTTGGAAACGTCCGGGTGGTATTTGCGCGCCAGTTTTCGGTAAGCCTTCTTGATCTCGTCGGCCGTCGCGTCACGCGACACTCCCAGCGTCTGGTAGTAGTCCTTGAATTCCATTCCCGATCCCCAATCTGCAGCGGTAGTTCAGTAACCATAGCAAATGGTGACGACCAACACCGAAATCAAGATATTGAAGTGCGCAGGAAAAGCCCCAGTTAGGAGGGGAAGCGCCGATCCCGGCGCCTCTGAGCCAAGCGCATGGAGGATTGAAGATGATGTACCGCTCTCTGTTTCCCCGCGATGTGTTATCGGAACTGGATCGGCTGCAACGTGAAATGCAGCAGGGTCTGCACCTTTCCCCGAGCATTCGCGGCATAGCCCGTGGCAGCTTCCCGGCGATGAACGTCGGCGGCACCGCCAAATCCGTCGAAATCTACGCTTTCGCACCGGGCATCGACCCGGCGACTCTGGACGTGCAAATCGAGAAAGGCGTGCTCACCGTCGCCGGCGAGCGCAAGCTCGACCCACCCGGAGAGAAGGCCACCGTGCATATCGACGAGCGTTTTGCCGGCCGTTTCCGGCGCGTCGTAACCCTGCCCGATGACATCGACGCAAATGCCGTTGAGGCCAAGTACCGCGACGGCGTGCTGCGCATCAGCATCGCCCGCAAGGAAGACGCCCAACCCCGCCGCATCACCATTCAGTAAGGAGGATCGCAAATGTCTGAAAACACTGCTGTCAGCAAACCCGACGCCCGTGACGATGCGGCCCTGCAGCCGCCGGTAGACGTCATCGAGGACACCTCGGGCATCACCCTGTATGCCGACCTGGCCGGCGTTCCCAAGGACAGGCTGCATCTGCACGTCGAAGGCGACGCCCTGACCATCGAAGGCGAAGTCGACCTCGAAATGCCCGAGGGCATGGAAAGCAGCCACGCTGAAGTCGCCCTGGCCCGTTACCGGCGGGTATTCACCCTGTCCAAGGAACTCGACGCCAGCAAGGTCGGTGCCGAGTTCAAGAACGGCGTACTCAAGCTCAGCATCCCCAAGGCCGAGCACGCGCAACCGCGCAAGGTGCAGGTCAAGGTCATGTAAGCATCGCGGGGTGAGGCGGGGAATTCAGGGAGCCTGCTCCCTGCCCGGCGAACGATTCCGGCGTGCAAGCCGGAATCCCCACTGCAAGCGAGAGGGGGACGGTCGTGACTTTCATGATCCAGGGGTTCGCCCCCGCCCTGGCGATGAGCGGCATGGCTCCAACGGTGAGCGAAGCGTCCCGAGAGGGTGGACCGGTCGACTTTCGGCCACGCACGGACGCTTCTGCCGACAGCTGTCGACATTTTTTACATCTCTTCGAGAAGCTTGTCGCGAAAACACGATAATTGATTGTTCTTTAACGCCTTCGCTCTTCCGGCTCGGATTTTGCTACAGGGACTTACGTGTAGCCAGCAAAGGTAGCCGCCACATGGAAGCCGAAGTCCAATTTGCCACCCGCATGGTGGCGCAGGTACAGCACATCAAGCACTATCGCCAGGAAGTGCTGCGCCTCGAAGGACGGGTACTCGACGACGATAGCGCGGCGCTGGAGTGGATCGAACGCTACGCCGCGACCTTTCCGCCGCCAGAGGCCTTCAGCAGTCACTGAGCGAAAACGCTCGCCGACCGTGCTGCTTGTCGGCTCACCGCCACGGCGGTTCTTCGTAGCCTCCCTGCAGATCGTCCCCGGTAAAGCCCTCATGGGTGAGCGCGGCCACGAGTGCTCTCCACCACAAAAAGCCCGCTGAATGGCGGCTGGTGCCTTGGCATCCCGCCGCGGAAAGCGCGCCTGTCGACACCGGTGTTCGGCGTACGTCGTATCATTTCAACCTGCCATGCGCCCTGAGGAGAGCCCACATGCACGATCACAAGACCGTCCACGCCGCGATCAGCGAGTGGGGCGAAGCCTTCTGCAACAAGCAGCTGGACCGCTTGCTGGCACTCTATGCGCCGGACGCGGTGGTGTTCGACGCCATCCCGCCCTTCTCCAGCGGCATCGAGGCCATGCGCGACAAGGTCGCGGCCTGCTTTCCGCATTTCCCCGACGGCTGTGCCATCGAAACGCGCGATCTCACGGTCAACATCGGTGCTGAAATGGCCGTCGCCCATTTCCTCTGGCGCTTCATCGGCCTGCCGGCAAACCACCCCGCCGGGCGACACTGGCTACGTAGTTCCATCGTCTGGCGAGCGCACGCGAACGGCGGCTGGCTGATCGTTCACGACCATTGCTCGGCCCCCTTCGATCCCTACACTGAAAAGGTCGTTCTCCAGCCGGACACTGTCGTCGGCGAGGCAGCAGCCAGCAACTGCGGCGTGGAGAACCCGCTCGGGTAGGTCCGAGCAGGTATATCACGACACCACGACGGGCCGGGGCAGCGACATCCGCGCGGATTCGCGCGACATGGTCGATTGACCTGCCACCGTCGACCGAGCAGCGGTCAGACCCCTTCCAGGATGAACAGCGTCCTGTTCGCCGACTGCAGCCCGATCTGCAGGACCTCCTGGTATTCGTCGGAGTGGTAGAAGGTTTCAGCGTCGGCGGCTGACGGGAAGCGGATCAGCACCATCCGCGTCGGCGCCCAGAGCTTGCTTTCCTTGACGCTCAGCTGCCCACCTCGCGCCAGGTATTCGCCACCATATTTCTCGACCAGCGGCTTGGCTTTCAACTTGTAGCTTTCGTACATCTCCGGGTTGGTCAGGTCCGTATCGACGACCAGATATGCAGCCATTTCCCCTCCAATCAGTGCTGCTCGGCCGGAAGCCTCAAACAGGTCTTGCCAGCCAGGGCCATCCAGGATGCTGATCCATGCTGTGGAACCGGCACTGCCCATCGGCAGGATTCTCTGCGAAGCGGGAAGTCGTGCCACGCTGGGCAAGGTACAGCGCTACGGTAACCGGTTCAAGCCGGTCAGCCGACCGACGGTACGGAGCAACTGCTCTACATCCGCAATCACCGCATTCCTATCGATCGGCGGCTCGTTTGCCATCAGGCCAGCTTCATAGCGGGCCTGCACCGCGAAGACCGTGTACTGAACGAGTGGCCAGAACGCGCTGACGTCGGTACCGTTCTCTTCCAACAAACCAAGCAAGCGCGACAGGTCATGGGTCAGCGGGAACGCCACGGAGCGGACAGCGAGCCACGCCTTGAGCGACTTCTCGATGGCTTGCTGGGCATGAAAACCAAAAATCTCGTCGGCGAAAAGCGGATTGCCGAGCATGCCACGTAAGGCATCGAAATCCTTGCCCGCCAGGAGCAGCAAGTCCTGCGCATGATCAGGCACGTGCATGTAGCACCCTTCCTTCACGTTGGGCGCGACCGACGATATGGTATTCAGATTCCTTTAGCCGCTCGAATTCATCGCGGCTATAGAGCAACAAATCCTTGGGCATCGCCAACTTGCGCAGGGCCAGGTACAAGCGCGCCGTTTCCTGGCGGCGACTGCGCTGTGGGCTGAAAGGCTCGGACTCGACGATCAGTAGATCAACATCGGAATCGGGCCGGGCGTCACCCCGCGCACGCGAACCAAACAGGATCACGGTGTCAGGATTGGCTTCGCGAATGATCGTATCGACCATCTCGCGGATCAGGCTGTCATCTTCGCTTTGCATCCCAAACACCTTCCTTATCCAGCGCCGCACCGATCCGTCCAAGCAGCGTTAAGAGAATTGTCATTCTCATCAGTAGTCGGTGCATGCCGATGCTGATTCGTCGACTTCGAAAATACCGCAAATACTCCCTCGCCC
>LBIU01000171.1 GCA_000987445.1 Candidatus Accumulibacter adiacens
AGGTGGCGGGAATCGAACCCGCGTCCAGAACGCTTCCGGTTTGCCGGAATTACGACCATGGATCGCATTATGGGTGCAGTGCCGCGGGAATACAAGGTCAAGAAGCCCGCAAGCGCGCGCCAGGGCCACGACAAGAAATCAGTGTCCCGGCCATCGACCCCGCAGCCTAGACCTGCATGTTCATGACGTCCTGGTAGGCGGAAACGAGTTTGTTGCGCACCTGGATCATCTCCTGAAACGAAAGGCTGGCCGTTTGCAGCGCAATCATCACTTCATGCAGGTTCTCGGTGCTGTTGCCGGCGGCAAAACTTGCCGCCATGGCTTCCGCCTGCTGCTGTGTCTGGCTGACCTGGGCGATCGAACTCTGCAATACCTGCGCGAAGTCAGCCCCGGCTGCAGGACTCTGCGTCTCGGCAACACGGCCACCGGCGGTCGCTGACGTCGCCTGCAACACGCTCAACATTTGCTCGATACCCTTGCTGTCCATTCTCTTCTCCAAGCACTGCCTGATCTAGCCAAGCAAGACTCGCGCCAGATTTCGGATCGGCGTGATCAGACGATCAAGCCTTCAGAAAGCCGCCGAGGCGATACTGTCGCAACTTGTGCCGCAAGGTCCGCTCCGACATTCCGAGGCGCTGCCCGGCGAGGGTTCGCGAGCCGCCGACCGACGCCAGCGTTGCAAGTATATGCTCTCGCTCCACTTCGCTCATCTTGTTGGCGTTCCGGGGCGCTGCCACAGGCGCGCCGACGGTCGTTGCCGGCGTCGCCATTTCCAGCCGCGGCGCCGCGCCCGGAGCCAGCGGCGCCGCGGCCGCCAGATGCAGGGCATCGCGTTCAACGCGGTCGCCGGGAGCCAGAATGACCGCCCGCTGCATCACGTTCTCCAGCTCACGGACGTTGCCCGGCCAGGCGTGCTGACGCAAGGCCGCTTCGGCAGCGGTCGTCAGGCGCAGACCCGGACGACCGGCGCGCGCGCCATGTTCGGCAAGAAAATGATGCGCCAGCGGCACGATATCTTCGCCACGTTGCCGCAACGCCGGGATCAGCAGGGGAAAGACGTTCAGGCGATAGAACAGGTCCTCGCGAAAATGGCCCGTCGCCACGGCGTCCGCCATGTCGCGATTGGAGGTGGCGATGACGCGGATGTCGAGGACCACCGGCTGCTTGCCGCCGACCCGTTCCACTTCTCGCTCCTGCAAGACACGCAACAGCTTGGCTTGCAGGCCGAGCGGCATTTCGGTGATCTCGTCGAGCAGCAGACTGCCGTGCTGCGCCTGCTCGAACTTGCCGGCCTGCGCATGTTGGGCGCCGCTGAAGGCGCCTTTCTCGTAACCGAAAAGGGTCGCCTCGAGCAGACTGTCGGGAATGGCAGCGCAGTTGATGGCCACGAACGGCCCCTTGCTGCGCGCCGAGTGCTGGTGAATGAAGCGCGCCACCACCTCCTTGCCAACCCCGCTTTCGCCGGTCAGCAGGACCGTACTGTCACTGCGCGCAACCCGCCCGGCGAGCGCGAAGAGGTTGACGCTCACCGCGTCGATGGCGATCGCTCGCTCGTCGTTGTGGGCCTCGGGGAGACGATAGCGCTGCACGTGATCGAGCAGGGCCTTTGGTTCGAAGGGCTTCAACAGAAAGTCGCAAGCGCCCGCGCGCATGGCTTCGACGGCTCGGTCGACATCGGCGAAGGCGGTCATCAGCACGACCGGCAGATAGGGATGGCGATGGCGTATTTCCTTGAGCAGGGTGATACCGTCGATCGGCCGCATGCGCACATCGCTGACCACCAGCGAGACCGTCCGGTCGGCGAGCAGCTGTAGCGCCTCATCGCCACCGCCCGCGGAGACGACCGCCAGGCCCGCAAGTTCGAGGGTATCGCACACCGCCTCGCGCAAGGCGGAGTCGTCTTCGACCACCAATATCGGCAGAGCCGGCGTCATAGGCGGGTCCTCATGAGGCTGACTCGGTCGCCAATGCGACCGGCAGCATGATGACGAATTCCGAGCCTTCGCCCGGGACCGAGTGTACCGTCATCGTCCCCCCATGCGCACGCACGACGCCCAGCGCAATGGCCAGACCAAGCCCGGTGCCCTGGCCGCTGGTGGTAAAGAAGGGTTCGAAGACGCGGGCCTGGATTTCCGGTGCAATCCCGGCGCCGCTATCGCGCACGGCGATGCGCAGCTGGCCGGCGACCAGATCGGCGCCAAGCGTGACTTCGGCGCATTCAGTCGCCGCCGTCACGGCGCCGGATTTGCCGGTTTCTCCCGCCGTGATGCAGGCCTGCAGGGCGTTCTCGAGCAGATTCACCAGCGCACCGACCATGGCCTTGCGGCTACCGGTGACGACGGTCTCGGCGGCCGTGCCGACGATCCGGAACGCGATCCCTTTTTCCAGGAATAAGGGTTCGACACTCTGAGCAGCTTCGCCGAGCAACTGCCTGGCCGGCGTCGAATCGCGGCCGATGCTCTCGCCACGCGCAAAGAGCAGCACTTCCTGGATCAGGCGCTCGAGACGTTTCAGCTGAGCGGTCGTCTTGTCGGCGAAACGACGGCGCGCGGCGTCGGCAAGTTCCGGCTGCGCGAGATTGGCACTGTAGAGCAAGGCCGTCGCCAGGGGGGTGCGCAGCTGGTGCGCCAGCGAAGCGGCCATCTCACCCATGGCGACCAGGCGCTGGTTACGCTCCAGTTCCGCCTTCAGGGCGTGCGCTGCGGTCACATCGTGAATCAGCAGAATTCGCCCCCCGGCCGAATCCAGCGGACTCTCGGCGATTGCCAGTCGGCGCACGCCAAGCTGCCACTCGTCCGGCGCCTCGGCGGCAACCAGCGCGGCCTGTGCCAGCAGCGGCCAGGATTCGCCGATCATCGCCTGCGCAAACATCTCGGTGGCCGCGGCGTTGGCCTCGCTGACCCGCGCCGCGTTGTCGAGCACCACCACGCCCGCCGGCAAGGCCTTGAGCAACAAGGACAGGCGCTCGGACAGCGCTTCCTTTTCCTCGTATTGCCGACGCAGCTCGCCGTTGGCGACCGCCAGTTCAGCGGTCAATGATTCGACACGGCCCTGCAGTCCCTGGTACGACTGCGTCAGCGCCAGGGAAACCTGGTTGAAAGCGTCGAAAGCGCGTTGCAGTTCCTGCGCCTTGAGTTCATGGCCCAGCTCCTGGCCCGGCATTTGTACGGCTTGCTTCATCCGATGGAAGGTCCCATGCATTTAGCAGCTACAATAGCAGAGTAATTGTCATCTTTTTTTGCTTTTCGCCTGCCGAAATGCAGGCTTTCACCGTATCGGGCGCATGGCCGCAGCCGGAACCGAAACCACAGAGATTGCAGGCGCGGGCAAACCGCTGGATCGCGCTCGCGAGGCGTTGGCGCGTTTGACGGACAAGCAGAAAGTGGTGCTGATGGTCTCCATCGCCGCGGTTTTCGCCCTCGTCGTCGTCGCCGGCAGCTGGCTCAGGCAAAACGAATTCAGGGTCCTCTTTTCGAATATCTCCGAGCGCGACGGCGGCGCAATTATCGCTGCCCTCGAACAGATGAACGTCCCCTACCAGTTCAGCAACAGCGGCAGCGCGATCCTGGTTCCCGAGAGCCGGGTGCACGATGTCCGCCTGCGCCTCGCGTCGCAAGGGCTGCCGCGCGGCGGCGCGGTCGGATTCGAGTTGATGGAGAGCCAGAAGTTCGGCATCAGCCAGTTTGCCGAACAGGTCAATTACCAGCGTGGCCTGGAAGGCGAGCTGTCGCGAACCATCCAGTCGATCGCCGCCGTGCGGGCAGCGCGGGTGCACCTGGCGATTCCGAAACCGAGCGTCTTCATGCGTGAAGACCAGAAACCATCGGCGTCGGTCCTGCTCAATCTCTACCCGGGACGCGCGCTCGACCCGACCCAGGTCGCCGGCATTCAGAATCTGATCGCCGCCAGCGTCCCGCAATTGGCGCCGGCCAGCGTCACCCTGCTCGACCAGAGCGGCGCCTTGCTGTCGAGAAAGAAAAACGCCCTCCTTGAAGCCGGCCTCGATCCGACCCAGGCGAGCTACATCCATCAAGTCGAGGCGAGCATCATCAAGCGGGTCGAGGACATCCTGGCACCGATCGTCGGCCCCGACAATGCCCGCGTCCAGATCGCCGCTGACATCGACTTTTCGCAAAGCGAGCAAACGGCCGAAACGCATCGACCGAACACCACCCCTCCGGACATCAGCATTCGCAGCCAGCAAACCACCGAGAGCGCGAGCACCAGCCCGACCGCTCAAGGCGTTCCCGGTGCACTCAGCAATCAGCCCCCGGTACCGGCGACGGCGCCGCTGACCCAGCCCGGCGTAGCGGGCGCCGGCCCCGCTGCCGCCGGCCAGCCTCCGGTCCCCGGGCAGATCAACGCCGCCGGAGTGCAGGCATTGATCGGCAGTGTCGGGCAACCGCTGACCACCAGCAAGAACGCGACCATCAACTACGAGGTCGACAAGACCATCCGCCACGTCAAGAACGCCGTCGGGACCATCAGACGCCTGTCCGGCGCAGTGGTGGTCAATCAGCGTCAGGAAATCGACAAGGACGGCAAGAGCGTCAGCAAGCCGTTGTCGGACGCCGAAATCAAACAGATCAGCGATCTGGTCAAGGAGGCAATGGGCTTCAACGCGGATCGCGGCGACAGCGTTTCAGTGGCCAACGCGCCGTTCACGGTGCTCGACAAGGAGGACGCCTTGCCGCTGTGGCGAGACCCGGAAATGGTCTCGCTGGTCAAGGAGCTGCTCAAGTACGGTGCGCTTGCCGGCATTGTCGCCTATCTCCTGCTCGGCGTCGTGCGTCCCTTGTTGAAGACCATTCTGCACCCGGAGGAAGCCAGCGACAGCGGCGTCGGCGGCACCATCGACGTCATTGCCGGCGAGGAGGGCGAAGAAGGCGAAGGCGAGGAACATGCGCCGACAGCGGCCATGCTGCTCGAGCAGCAACTGGCCAAGGCCCGTGCGCTGGCCCAGCAGGATCCGCGGGCGGTCGCCAACATCATCAGGGAATGGACCGGCGCCAATGCCAGCTGAAGACGGCATCGAGAAGAGCGCCATTCTGCTGATCGCGCTTGGCGAAGACTACGCGGCCGAGGTGCTCAAGCATCTCGGGCCAAAGGACGTGCAGAAACTGGGGCACGCCATGGCCGCATTGAAATCGGTACCCCGCACACGGGTCGCCGAAGTGCTCGCCGAATTCCAGACCACCGCCGAAGAATCCGCCGCAGTAAATTTTGACACCGACGCCTACGTCCGCTCGGTGCTCAGCAAGGCCCTGGGCGACGACAAGGCCTCCAACCTGATCTCCCGGATTCTGCAGCCAGGCGACACCAATGGCATCGAAGGTTTGAAGTGGATGGACGCACCCACCGTCGCCGACCTGATCAAGAACGAGCATCCCCAGATCATCGCCACGATTCTCGTCCACCTCGCCCATGACCACTCCAGCGACATCCTGAACCAGCTTTCCGAGCGCCTGCGCAACGACGTCGTCTTGCGCATAGCGACGCTCGAAGGCATTCAACCGGAAGCCTTGAAGGAGCTGAACGACGTCATGTTGCGCCTGCTTTCGGGTTCCGCGAGTGTCAAGCAATCGGCGATGGGCGGCGTACGAACGGTCGCCGAAATCCTCAACTTCATGGGTACCGCCAACGAGACCTCGGTGGTCGACTCGATCCGCGAGTACGACCCCGACCTGGCGCAGAAGATTCTCGACGAGATGTTCGTTTTCGAAAACCTCATGGATCTCGACGACCGCGCGATTCAGCTGCTGTTGCGGGAAATTCAGTCCGAATCACTGATCCTGGCGATGAAGGGGGCCACCGAATCGCTGCGCGAGAAGATCTTCAAGAACATGTCGCAACGCGCTGCGGAAATGCTCCGCGAGGACCTCGACTCGCGCGGTCCCGTGCGCCTCTCCGAAGTCGAAAGCGAGCAGAAGGAAATCCT
>LBIU01000172.1 GCA_000987445.1 Candidatus Accumulibacter adiacens
TCCCTCACTCCACCAACGGAAGGACTTCCGAACCGATGAAGACAGCTTTGACCAACTCCCTTAAAGCCACTGCGCTTGCTGCCGCCCTGATGTTCTCGAGCGGTGCTTTTGCCGCCGATGCCGCAAAACCAGGAGCCGGTGTTTCGGTCCAGCCGATCAAGAGCTCGATCGCCGAAGAGACCTTCCAGACCGAACTGGTGATGCAGGGTTTGAAGGATCTGGGCTACGACGTGCAGCCCTTCAAGGAAATCGAATATGCCGCCGGCCACGTGGCGCTGGGTAATGGCGACGCGACCTTCATGGCCGATCACTGGGATCCCCTGCACATCGATTTTTACGAGAAGGCCGGTGGCGATGCCAAACTCTATCGTGAAGGCCTGTTCTCACCCGGTGCGCTGCAGGGCTATCTGATCGACAAGAAAACCGCCGACCAGTACAAGATCACCAAGATCAGCCAGTTGAGCGATCCGAAGATCGCCAAGCTGTTCGATACGGACGGGGACGGCAAGGCTGATCTGGCTGGCTGCAACCCCGGCTGGGGCTGCGAGAAGGTCATCGAGAATCATCTCGATGCCTACAAGCTTCGTGACACGGTGACCCACAAGCAGGGTTCGTACGCGGCGATCATCGCCGACACGATCACCCGTGCCAAGGCCGGCGAGGCGGTGCTCTACTACACCTGGACACCCTACTGGGTCAGCGGTGTGCTGGTTCCGAACGAGGACGTGGTCTGGTTGCAGGTGCCGTTCTCGTCCCTGCCCGGTGAGCGCAAGGACGTCAGCACCAAGCTGTCCAATGGATCCGACTACGGTTTCCAGGCCAACAACCAGCGCATCGTCGCCAACAGGGCCTTTGCCGAGGCCAACCCGGCTGCGGCGAAACTCTTCGAGGTGATGAAGCTCAGCGCCAACGACATCAGTGCGCAGAACCTGCGCATGCGTGACGGCGAGAAGGACGATGCCGATATCGCCCGCCATGTCCAGGCCTGGATCAACGGCCACCGCAAGACCTATGACGGCTGGCTGGCGGAGGCCCGCGCAGCGGCGAAGAAGTAGGCATTCTGCCGCAACACCAGGAGCCGGCCGAGCATGGCCGGCTTTTCACGGCATCACGCTGACCATCGGTTTCTGAAAAGGCCGCTGGCCATGCCGGGCGCTCTCGCCACGGCCACCACCCAGCGCCTGAAGGAAACCATCCAGGGCGCCGCCAGCCCCCCTCGCGATTGTGCCCAGAGTCATGCCCTCTGGGACGATCCATAGCAATGCGTCAAGAGATGCTCTTCCAGGAGGATCGACTCAACCGGGTCGGTTCCATTTTGGCGCCGCAGGACCAACAGGAGATCCACCATGCACAAAAAACTCATCGCCCTTGCCGTCGCCAGCCTGGCCGCGGGCAGCGCTTTTGCCCAGACCAACGTCACCCTGTACGGGATTGCCGACATCGCCTATGTCTACGGCAAAGGCAACGCCCCCCGCGGCATGGATGACCCCAGCTTCAGCGGCCTCACCAGCGGCGCCTTTTACGGGTCGCGTCTCGGCGTCAAGGGCTCGGAAGCGCTGGGCAACGGTCTGAAAGCCGTGTTCACGCTCGAATACGGCCTGGACATCGATGTCAATGAAGGCGTCGGCACCGGCGGCCTCAATGCCCGCCAGCAATTCGTCGGCCTTTCCAGCGACAAACTCGGGACCATCGCGCTCGGCCGCCAATATGCCCCGGCCTTTGTGGCAACGGCCAACAATGACGCCATGGAGGGCGCCACCTTCGATCCGCAGTATTTCCTGAGCTCCGAGGCCGGCAACACCATCGTCGCCAACAGCGCCGCTCGCTGGGACAACGCGGTCACCTACACGTCCCCGAACTGGAGCGGCTTCACCGGCAAGGCCATCTACAGCTTCGGTGAGTCAAGCGTCACCAAGAGCACCAGTGCCAATGGAAAATTTGGCCTCGGCGCCAACTACAGCAGCGGTCCACTGAACGTCGACCTGGTTTACCAGTCTCGGCAGAACGTGGTGGCTACCGCCATCGCCCCGACCTTTACGGTTGCTGGCACTCCCCCGAACACCACCATCACGGGTGTCCCCGGCGTGCCAGCCATCTACACGGGCAAGAACATCGACGAGGGCTATATCGGCGCTTCCTATGACTTCAAGGTCGTGAAGATCATGGGCAGCTACCAGGCCAAGAACGACAAGACAGCCCTGGACGCGGACAACCAGGTCTGGTCGCTTGGCGCAGTCATTCCCGTATTGTCGGCGAGCAACGTCCACATTTCCTATGGCGAACTGGACTGGGATCAGGACGGCACGCTCAGCGCGCTCAACGGCAATAGCCAGGCTGCGGCTCTCGGCTGGACGACCAACCTGTCCAAGCGCACGAGGCTTTACACCGCCTATACCTGGACCACGAACGACAGGGACTCCATCGGTGCCCAGTCGGAAGCGATGCCTTACGGTGTCGGCTACCCAGGCGAGACCAACAACAGCGTCGTGGCGGGTATCACACACGTTTTCTAATGTGACGACCGTCATCCCATTCCTAAAACGGGCGCTTCGGCTCCCGTTTTTTTTATCTGTCGCCGTGCTCGGGGCTCTTTCTTGCTCGCTACCCGTTCAGGCTCAGTCGGCGGCGTCTTGACGCCAACTTTTCTTTCGACAAGGAAGTGATTCCCAGAGAGGGTCCAAAAATTGAATGCGTCACCACAAAAGATGTACGGAGTTTATCTAAACGCGCATGGCGGGCTTGATCAGCTGGAATTTCGCAACGACATTCCCCTCCCGACACCGGGAGCTCATGATGTCCTGATCAAGGTTGGCGCCGCAGGCGTAAACAATACCGATATCAATACCAGAAAAGCGTGGTATTCAAAGGGTAGTGGCGATGGCCAAGACGCCAGCTGGTCAGGAGAAGCTATCCGTTTCCCGAGAATTCAAGGCATCGATGTCTGCGGAACGGTCGTGCGGCTTGGCGAGAAAGTGGCCGACCGCCTGCTCAACAAAAGAGTGCTGGTCGAACCCTGTATCAGAGAGGCCAACGGAAAAGTTCTTGAAAAGCCCTGGTTTCTCGGTTCAGAGTGCGATGGCGGATTTGCAGAATATACAATGGTTTCTGCGAGACATGCCTACCCGATAGAAAGCTCTCTTACGGATGTTGAACTGGCGTCCTTTCCCTGCTCCTATTCTACAGCCGAGAACCTCTTAACCAGAGCCAGCGTCGGCGCCAATGATCTCGTCATCGTTACAGGTGCGTCAGGCGGGGTTGGCTCCGCGGCCGTTCAGCTTGCCAAAGCTCGCGGCGCGAAAGTGATCGCCATTGCCAGCCCATCAAAATCAGAAAGCTTGCTGCAGATCGGCGCCGATCTGGTTTTATCGAGAAACGCCGACTTCCTCGAAAAGCTGGGCAACCACAGCGTTGATGTCGTCATTGACCTGGTTGCCGGTGAGAAATGGCCTGAGCT
>LBIU01000018.1 GCA_000987445.1 Candidatus Accumulibacter adiacens
GTCAAGTATGAAGCAGTGCTCAAGGTGATGGACGAGTTGCAGCGCAACGAGGTCAAACGTATCGGCCTGCTCGTACAACTGACCGACAAGTGAGTTCGGGCCAGTGACTTCTGTCGACCTGCAAACGCCCCCGCTCGCAGCCGAACCGGCCAAATGGCCCTCGCTGGTGCTGGCCGCGCTCGTCCATTTGCTGCTCATCGGCGCCTTGTTCTTCGGCGTGCAATGGAAAAGCAAGGCCCCAAAGTCGGTCGAAGTCGAAGTCTGGCGCAGCGCGCCGGCACCGGCGCTGCCGATCAAGACCGCACCGGCGCCTGAACCGAGGCCGGAACCCAAGCCCGCGGTGAAGCCGGAACCGGTGCCGCCTGCACCTCCCGCACCTCCTCCACCGCCGCCGAAGCCGAAGCCGGCGCCCAAACCCGAAGCGAAGCCCGCGCCACCGCCGAAACCCGAGCTCAAGCCGGACATTGCGCTGAAAGACGAGAAGAAACCCAAGGAAGCTCCGAAGAAGGAGGAAGCCAAGGAGCCGCCGAAGAAAGAGGCGCCAAAACCGAAGGAAGAACCGAAGGCGAAGCCAAAGGAAGAACCGAAGGCGAAAGAAGCACCCAAGAAGGAGGAACCCAAGCCCAAGGAAACCCCAAAAAAGGAAGAACCCAAGCCGCAGGCGGAACCTCGCCCAGACTTTAAGGAAGAGCTGGCACGCGAGAAAGCGCTGCTGGAGAAGCAGAAAGCGGCCCAGGAAGCGAAGCAGAAGGCGGCCGAGAAAGCCGCTCGCGACCAGCGTGCCCGCGCCGAGGCCGAGGCACGCCAGGAAAAACAGCTGCAGGCCGAACAGGCGGCGGTTGAACGCGCACGCGGACTGGCCGAGTACATGGACAAGGTACGCGGCAAGATTCGTGGCAACATCGCGCTGCCGCCCGGTATCCAGGGCAATCCGGAAGCGGAGTTCGAGGTCACCCAACTGCCAAGCGGCGACATCCTCGACGTCAAGATCCGCCGTTCGAGCGGCAATGCCGCGCTCGACGCCGCCGTCGAGCGCGCCATCCGCAGGTCGTCGCCCCTACCCAAGCCGCCGCGAGCGGAGCTTTTCGATCGCCTGTTGAAGATCCCCTACCGACCACGCGACGAGAACTAGTGCGCTTGGCAAACGCGCCGGCGAGCGCCGCTGGGCGGATTGCGAAAGCCGCCGGGAGCGATGGATGCCGGCCGATTGGCACGGCCCTTTTCCGAGCGCCAGCAATTGGCCCTCGAGGCCATCGATTTTTGTTACAAATACCACGAATGCAAAGACGATATAATCGCGCATTCTGTATTGGATCGTGCCATGTCAAGAATGCTCTCACAACTTCATCGTATCGGCCTGCTTGCCGTCTGCGCCCTTGCTTTCCTGCAGGCGTCGGCACACGCCCAATTGACCATCGAGATTACCGGCGCGGGTGCGAACCGCATTCCCGTGGCCATCGTGGACTTTGGCGGTGATCCGGCCGCTTCCCGGATTCTGACTTCGGTGATCCGGAGCGACCTGGAACGTAGCGGCCTGTTCAAGATGGTCGACACCAGCGGCGCCGCCATCACCGAGACCATCCCTCCCAGTTTCGAAGACTGGCGAAGCCGCGGGGCCGACGCTCTCGCCGCCGGCAGCATCGGCATTAGTGCCGATGGACGCCAGGAGGCGCGCTTCCGGCTTTACGACGTCGCCCGTGAGACGGTCCTCGGCGGCTCGGCTTTCGTGACCTCGAAAGCGATGCTGCGCGCTGCCGGGCACCGTATCGCCGACGTGATCTACGAAAAACTGACTGGCGAGCCCGGTGTGTTCTCGACGCGAATCGCCTATGTGGTACGGGTCAATGCCGCACGCTACGAGTTGCACATCGCCGACGCTGACGGACAGAACGCGCAGGTCGCGCTGAT
>LBIU01000173.1 GCA_000987445.1 Candidatus Accumulibacter adiacens
TCCTCCGCGACGCTCCGGCGCTATACTTCCGAGGTCAAACCTTCAGCCTCGCGCGCTGGGCAAACGCGGGCTTCGAAAAAGGATTCCGCCAATGAGATCGGGTGAACGGAACATCTGGGTGTGGGCCGAGGCGCTGGAGCTGTTGCAGGCTCCGGAGCGCATGCAGCGGCGGGTCTTCGCTGTCGAGGCGGCGCATTCGCTGCCGTGCTGGCAACCGGCCGTCGATCTCTTCCAGGACGGCGACGAACTGACGCTGCTGGTCGCCTTGCCGGGCGTCGATCCGCGGCGCGTCGAAGTCGTTCTCGACGCCGCCGAGGTTCTCGTCCGTGGCGAGCGGGCGATGCCTTCGGCGGGTCATCGCGCGGCGATCCACCGCCTCGAGATTCCCTACGGGCGCTTCGAGCGACGCATCGCGCTGCCGGCGGGCGACTTCGCCCTGCGGCAGCAGCTTGTCGACAACGGCTGTCTGGTGCTGTTGCTGCGGCAGCTTGGCTGAGGGCGCAGAAGATGGCCACTGACACCGACAAGACCGCCGTCCAGGCGCCAGCCGATCAGCCTGCAGAAACAGATCGTGCCATCCTCGTCGTTCCCGCCGACGCGCTGGTGATCGTGCCGATCCACAACGCGGTGCTCTTCCCGCGCATGATCCTGCCGCTGACCATCGCTCGCCAGGCGGCGATCCTGGCGGCGCAGCAGGCGGTGAAGAGCGGCAGCGAGGTCGGCATCGTCCTGCAGCCGAACGCCGAGATCGACGAACCCGGGCCCGACGACCTCTTCCAGATCGGCACGGTGGCCAGCATTCTGCGCTACGTGACGCTGCCCGACAGCTCGCACGTCATCGTCTGCCAGGGCGAGCAGCGCTTTCGCGTCGTCGAGCACCTGCCGAATTACCCCTTTCCGGTGGCGCGTATCGTTCGCCTCGAAGAGCCCGAAGACGCCGACAGCGAGATCGAGGCGCGCGTCATCCGCCTCAGGGAACGCGCCGCCGAAGTCCTGCACTATATGCCGCAGGTGTCGCCCGAGCTGGTCGCAGCGGTGCGCAACATCAACCCGGCGGGCGCGCTCGCCGACCTGGTGGCCAGCGTCAGCGAGTTCAAGCCCATCGACCGGCAGCGCGTGCTCGAAGCGCTCAACCTGGCGCAGCGCCTGGACATCGTTCTCGATTGCCTGCTGCAACGGCTGGAAGTGCTGCGCCTGTCGCGCGAGATCGACGAGCGCGCGAAGGCGAACATCGACCAGCATCAGCGCGAGTATCTGCTGCGCGAGCGCCTGCGCTCGATCCAGAACGAACTCGGCGAGGGCGACGCGGCCAACGCGCAGGAGATCGAGTCGCTGCGCCAGGCCATTGCCGACGCGCAAATGCCCGAGGAAGTCGCGACGCAGGCCGGCAAGGAGTTGCGGCGCCTGCAGCACATGGCCGACGGTTCGGCCGAGTATTCGCAGCTGCGCACCTACCTCGACTGGCTGCTCGAACTGCCGTGGCGCGAACCCGATCCCGACCGCATCGAGATCGCCGCGGCGCGCAAGATCCTCGACGACGACCACTTCGGCCTCGATCAGGTCAAGAAACGGATTGTCGAGTTTCTCGCCGTGCGCAAGCTCAAGCCGGACGGGCACGGTCCGATCCTGTGCTTCGTCGGCCCGCCCGGCGTCGGCAAGACCTCGCTCGGCCAGTCGATCGCGCGCGCCCTCGGCCGCAAGTTCGTGCGCGCGTCGCTCGGCGGCGTGCACGACGAGGCCGAAATCCGCGGCCATCGCCGCACTTATATCGGCGCGCTGCCCGGCAACATCATCCAGGCGATCCGCAAGGCCGGTTCGCGCGGCTGCGTGATGATGCTCGACGAGATCGACAAACTCGGCCACGGCGTCCAGGGCGACCCGTCGGCGGCGCTGCTCGAAGTCCTCGACCCCGAGCAGAACAACAGCTTTCGCGACAACTACCTGGCGCTGCCCTTCGACCTGTCACGGATGCTGTTCATCACTACCGCCAACGTCCTCGACGGCATTCCCGGGCCCTTGCGCGACCGCATGGAGATCATCGAACTGCCCGGCTACACGCAGGAGGAGAAGCTCGAGATCGCGCGCCGTTACCTGCTGGCGCGGCAGATCGACCAGAACGGCCTGCAGCCGGGGCAGATCGACTTCGAAGACGCGGCGCTGCAGGCGATCATCCGCGATTACACGCGCGAAGCCGGTGTCCGTTCGCTGGAACGCCAGATCGGCGCCGTCTGCCGGCGCGCGGCGGTGAGCATCGCCGAGGGGACGATGCCGTCGATGCACGTCGATCCGGGCGGCCTGGCGGCGATCCTCGGGCCGACTCGCTACGACAACGAAGTCGCACTGCGTACCGGTCTGGCCGGCGTCGCCACCGGCCTGGCGTGGACGCCGGCGGGCGGCGACATCCTGTTCATCGAAGCCAGCCGCACCACCGGCGAAGGCCGGCTGATCCTCACCGGCCAATTGGGGGACGTCATGAAGGAGTCGGCGCAGGCGGCGCTGACGCTGGTCAAGACGCGTGCCGCCAGCCTGGGCATCGACGCCGGCCGATTCGAGAAGACCGACGTCCATGTGCACGTGCCGGCCGGCGCGATCCCCAAGGACGGTCCGAGCGCCGGTGTCGCGATGTTCATCGCCCTGGCGTCGCTGTTCGCCGACCTGCCGGTGCGCCAGGACACGGCGATGACCGGTGAGGTCAGCCTGCGCGGGCTGGTGCTGCCGGTCGGCGGCATCAAGGACAAGGTCCTCGCGGCGATGCGCGCCGGCATCACGCGCGTCCTCTTGCCCGCACGCAACCGGCGCGACCTCGAGGAAGTGCCGGCGGCGGCCAAAGAGCGCCTGCAGTTCGTGTTTCTCGACAACGTCGACGATGCGGTGCGCGAGGCGATGCCCGAACGCGTGGCCGAGTGATCGCCGGCCCGCACGCGCTGGAGTCCTACACCGCGAAACCCTACAGTCGGCGCGCCGCCTCGGCCACGCCCTTCCTGCGGCCGATGAGCCAGGGCGCGAATCCCTGGAGCGATATCGGTTGCGAAGCGGCTCTGAAACTTGTCGGTCGGTACCTCGAGCGCACAGTGAATGACGCCAGCGATACTGCAGCACGCGACCAGATGACGTATGCCGCCACGCTTGCCGGAATCGCCTTTGGCAACTTCGGCGTCCACCTTACTCACGGCATGGCCTACTCCGTGGCCGGGCTGGTTCGCGACTATCGACCCGCGGGTTATCCACAGGACGAGCCGATGGTGCCGCAAGGCATGAGCGTCATCGTCAACGCGCCCTCGGTGTTCCGGTTCACCGCCAGCGCCTGCCCGCAAGGCCATATTCACGGGGCGCACTGCCTCGGTTCAGAGGTAAAGGTAAAGGGTGCCAGCGACCAAGACGCCGCAGAAATCCTCGCCGGCCAGTTGATCAAGATGATGAAGGCGACCGGCATTCCCAACGGCATCGGCGGGGTAGGTTATGGCGAAGCCGGCGTCGAGGCCTTGACCAAAGGTGCCTAGG
>LBIU01000019.1 GCA_000987445.1 Candidatus Accumulibacter adiacens
TCGCGAGTCGTTCTTTCTCAAGTTTTGCGGCGGCGGCTTCCCTCGCGAGTCGTTCTTTCTCAAGTTTTGCGGCGGCGGCTTCCCTCGCGAGTCGTTCTTTCTCAAGTTTTGCGGCGGCGGCTTCCCTCACGGCTCGTTCCTTCTCGATTCGTTCCACTTCCCTCGCGATTCGTTCGTCCTCATCCCGCTTCCGGTCGCTTTCGATTCGCTTCTTTTTTTCTTGTCGTTCCGCTTCCTCTGCGAGTTCTGCTTCGTTCGCAAGCCGCGTGCTCTCATCGCGCTCTTCGTCCGATGGAGGTGTCGTTGTAGCCGGCTGTGGCACGTCCTGACCGGTGGTAATCGGTGGGTTCACCGTTATCGAGTCGGGACTGCGGGTAAACAGCCACGCGCTCAGGACGCCCACGACCAAAGCGCCGGCAACGACCCATAAACGCCTATCCACGCCCTTGCCTTCACGCGGCTGTTTTTGGTCATTCTGGGCAAGCGTTGTTTCGAGGGCCGCTCGGAAGCTCGCCGCATCCGGAAAGCGTTTGTCGGGGTTTTTTTCAAGTGCCCGCTCAATGGCACGCTGTATCGAATCCGGAACCGGCGACGGCAGATTCTTCAATGGGGGCGGTTTGACCCGTACGTGCTGATCGAGAATCTCGAATTCTGTCTTGCCGTCGAACGGCACGGAACCGGACAGCAATTCGTAGAACATGATGCCAACCGAGTACAAATCTGCCCGACCATCGATGGTGTCCGGCGACTGGAATTGCTCGGGCGCCATGTACGCGACTGTGCCGAGGGTATAGCCAGTCCGAGTCAGCTTCGTCGCCTGCTTCACACGGGCAATTCCGAAGTCCATCAGCTTCAGCGTTCCATCTTCAGTCACAATGGCATTTGATGGCTTGACATCCCTGTGGATAATTCCGGCCGCATGCGCACGCTCCAATCCGTGCAGAGCCTGGATGATCAGTCGGGTCGCGGTTTGCCATGGCATTGGACCGTCCGTTGCGATGATCTTGTCCAGCAGGCTGCCGTGAAGGTATTCCAGCTCGATCCAGATGTGCGAAGCGTCCCGTTTTGCCTGGTAAACCGCAACGATGTTCGGGTGGCTGATTCTCGCCAGGACCCGAGCTTCAACGAGGAAACGTTCGGAGAAGTCCGCTTGGGCCGCAATCTCCGGCTTCATCACCTTGATGGCGACATCGCGCTCGAGTAGCGAGTCGGTGGCCCGCCACACCTTGCCCATGGCGCCTTCACCAAGCACCGTGAGATCAGCGTAGTACTTACTCAGTATGGCTTCCATCATTGGGCTTTTCCCTGAGCCGTAAGCCGGTTGTCCGTTGGCCGCCGGTTCCCCGCGGTTCCTCCCACCTGGGCTTCAAGCGCCGCGATAACCACCGAAATATTGTCGAAACCGCCCGCCCCGCGTGCGAGTTCGACGAGATGCCGGCAAGCCGCGTCGGGCGAACGACCGGCTTGTGCGCCGAGTATTTGATCTTGCCCAAGCAGGCCATGCAGTCCATCGGAGCACAGCAGGTAGCGGTCCGATATCCTTGGCGCATCCATTTCACACCAGACGTCAGGGGTCATCGCACTATTCGTTCCGACAGCTCGCGATATCAGATTCTGGTCGGGATGGTTGCGCGCATCCTTTTCCTTGATCAAGCCGGCACGCAACATGTCTGCAATCAAAGAGTGGTCCTGGCTCAATTGCTCCAGACGATGGTCACGAATCCGGTAAATCCGGGAATCGCCCACATGAGCGCAATACAGCAGGCCATTGCAGAACCATGCGATGCTCAGCGTGGTTCCCATGCCTGCACAATCCGGCGCCGCCCGGCTTTCCCGCAAGATCGCCTTGTTCGCGTCGGCAATGGCGCCAGCCAAGGTCGACAGCGGGAAAGCGGTGCCCGAATTTCGCAAGCGCTTCGCGGCGACCTCGATTGCCAGTTCGGCCGCACGCGCGCCCGAGGCGGCTCCCCCCATCCCATCAGCGACGAAGCAGGCGAGTGCGCCGCCCGCACGGCCGTGAAAGCGCAGCACATGCACCCGGTCCTGGTTTTCGTGACGCGCGCAGCCAAGGTTTGTCAGCGCCGAGACCAGGAAGCGGTGCTTCCCACCACTCGCAGCTCCCGCGAACGGGCCTCGCATGCAGTGCCAGATATCGGTCAACGCGAGCGTCGTCAGGCTTCTCGGGCTCAAGTGGTGTTCCTGGGCGTCAGTCAATGCTTGCTTGTGGTGAGAGCAGTTCGAGCCCGTACTTGATCGGCACGGCGAAGGTCATTAGCTCGTTCTTCGCGAAAAAGATGCCGGCGACCTTCCCGTTCTTGCCGAACATGGGGCCGCCACTATTTCCCTCGCCGGTGGCATTGATGTCGAGCTGATAGACATCGCCTATTGCGCTGAGATAGCCGCCTAGCGTCGAAGCGTCACGTTCCTGTATGCCACTGATAACACGGCTAACTACTCCAGGACTGACCGTGAACGACGGCACGTCAGCGATCGTCGACTTGGTGTTAAAGACATCGAGTGACTCAACTTGCAGGTAAATCTTGGGCGATGCTCCCGGGTAACCCATCACCACTACGCTCTGGCCTTCCGTTATGGTTGGCACCTCAGTTGCATCGGGAAGTTCAACGGCCGTCAGTCTGCTTGGAGTATCGATCTTGATGAGTGCCACATCGTGCCTGTCGGACACCTTGACCAGTCGCGCCGGATGCCGATCCTTGGACCGGGAAAAGACGACATCGAGCACCAGATGCTCGCCTACCGCCCCACCTCGAATGCCGTCACCACTACCGTTGCCGAGCTGCAGGCTTCGGGCGGGTACCCAGTTGCCAAACGCATTCTTGATCTCGGGACTTACCTTGGCATGCACAGACGTTTTGCCATTTTGCATATCGATATAGCACGGGCAACGCAATGCATCATTCATCCGCGTGTTCCAACCCGCGGCGACATGGCGGTTGGTGAGAATGAAGCCGTCGGCGCTGACGACGAATCCCGACCCAGTGCCCTGCGATCCGATCGCTTTGCCCCCGTAGCCAGTCCGCGTGGTGAGCTTGGGTTCGATGGATCCACCTCGGACTTGGACGTAGACAGGAAGGTAGCCCACGTCTTTGCCTTTCTCGTCCTTGTACATCCTGTGCTCATGAAACAGCGTCTGATTTGTGCTGGTGTGAACTAGCTTCCAGACCGTCTCGATAAGCACAGTGGATGCACCATACTGGTTTGCTACGCGCTCGGCCAGAGTCGCCTCGTTTTTCGGCGTGACGAGGGTGTCGATCGTCTGCGCAGTTCTTATTGCCTCAATTTCGACTTTATCCTTGATCGATTCCCCGCGCCAGTACAAGGCAATGGCGCCGGCTACGACGACGACGGCAGCGAGGCTGCCGATCACCGCGAATTTCTTGTTGCTGCCTTGCCGGCCTTGCGAGATCATCCGCTCTACCGTCTCTTTGCCAACGGACGATTTTTGCGAATCAAGTGCTGACTTCGTGTCGCCAGCCGGAGGAACTGGCGAAACCTTGCCCTGATCGCCAGGCTTGGTGTCGATCAGGCGCGTCGCGGCAGCGCTTTGCACGAGTCGCGTCGCTTTCGCCGTCGGTGCTGGCGGTGGATCGAAGAGGATCTCGAGCGTTGGCCCCCCCGTTCCCAATTGAACAAGGGCGCCATGTCGGAGCGCGACTGATCCCTTGACTCGGGCCCCGTCCACGAACAGCCCGTTGCTGCTGCCCAGATCCGTGATGTCAACCGTGCGACCACCTTCCTTCACTTCGATGGCTGCATGCTTGCGACTGACGACGTCTGTCTCTTCGCCCAACTGAACATCCGCAGACGCGTCGCGCCCGAAAACGATATGTGGGTGCTGTTCAATCGGAAAAACTTCTTCGCGCGAATCACCGTGCCCGGAACGGAACCGAACTATCATGCTTTTCATGTTTTTCTTCTTCCCTGATTAACCAAAAAGAAACGGGCCTGCTAACCCACCATGCATGTCCGATAGCATTGCTGGGCGAAAGGTATCACAGCGTGTGGCGTGTGGCCAAGAGGAAAGGGCGTCGCCAACGCTGCTGCACTATGCATCCAACCAGCGAGTTTGCGTGGTGCAGCCTTGTGAATCGAAACTGTGGCTCGATCGCCTGAAACGGGTGCTGGACCTTGGCGCGCATGCGGGCTGTTGTCGTCTCCACCGACTAGCCCAGATGGGCGGCTTCTCGCACCTTGTCGATCCCTCGCCATTCGACGCTGGCCACACGCTCCATGTTGCGCTGCGAAACGCCGAACAGAAGGTGCCGATACTCGAGGAAAAGAGAGGGCGGTCATGAGGTGCGTGAGCTGGGGTGTATCAACATGTCATGACCGTTGTCCGTTTCATGCGGCTCCTCGTTGCCCATAGGGCGTGTTTTGGACTGTCGCCGACAGCCAGGGCCAGCGGTGGAGTCCATGAGCGTTTCCCTGGTCGGTAGTCGCGGGCACCTATTGACTTGCCAAGCGGATTATCGCCAGGACTGCGATTGTGGCCAGTATCGTCAATATTGGCTTGTAGAACTTCCCCATTAGGATTGCTGCGATGCCGCCTGCGACAACTGATGGTACGACGCTGTCGCTGCTCGGTTCATAAAGGTAAACCACAGTTGCAATAAACGCGATTGCCGCAAAACCAGGACTGAAAGCCATATTTGCAGTATTATTTTTGGACGGGTTTCCAGTTGTGGATGAACTGCTGCTTTTTTTCTGAATCGCTTCCTTTCTCTTTTGCGGTTTTATCGGAGACTGTTCCGCCGCGGTTTGTTGAGGCCTGTCGTTCAGTCCCATTTGGTTGTACAGTGAGCCCGTAGGTGTGCCCTGTTGGCCTAGTTGATAGTCTTCCCAGTCTTTGTCGGCTTGAGTGACCATAGTAAGTTTTCCTTTCTATTCGTTGCTCAGAAAAAATGCAGGCGAATGCGTTATGCGTCGCTCGGTAATGGCGCTATTGCTGCAGAGGCAGGGTCAGTGCCCGAATTGATCAGAATTTTCTTCACGCAGGGCAGGGCTCTTGGACGAGAAATGCGGATGCGTGAGAGTGAAACGGGCGAGAAAGGAAAAGCGGGTTGAGCTGCGGCATTTTTTTTCGTCGAAACGGCGGTCGCCACAGGGGCTTGAGTGTCAGCGGGTTGGCGCGAGGAGTCGCGGGGTCAGATCGGCTAACTGCGCCAGCGTGGCTGCTGGCTGCGACCACTGGAGTCGAGCAGCCAGCATCGCCAAGGGGCTCGGGAGGTCGATCATTTGCTGCACTGATGGCCCGGAAATGAATCGGGCTGGAGCGATGCGGTGCTCGTCTTTTTTCTCTCGACTGCGTGATGTTGTGTCCGTATAGAGGACCACTGAAATTGATGGGGCATGGCGTCTTACGATGAGATCCGCGTCCGCGACTCTCCCTGCTCGTCTGCGCGAAAGCAGGGTCGGCGGCGAGGCGCGGAATTCAGGGAGCCTGCTCGCTGCGCGGCGAGGGGTTCCGGCGTGAAAGCCGGAATGCGCACGGCAGGTGAGGGAAGCGGTGATGACCCTCATCCGCCGGTCTGTCTCGGCAGGTCATCTCCGCTTGGGCGGGTCCTCGCTGTAAGATGGGCGTTTCAGAGTGCCTGGAGGATTAACCATGATCCGTAGTTCAGCTTTCTCCTTGTTTTCCTTGCTGCTCACGCTTACGGTGCGCGCCGAAGTGGTGGATATCGATAATGCCGAACTGGCGCGCCTCACTGCTGCGGGCGTGCCGGTGATCGACATTCGTACTGCCGGTGAATGGCAGCAAGGCGGCGTCGTCGAGGGCAGCAGGCTGATTACCTATGTCGATGAGCGTGGTCATGTCGATGCGCCGGCCTGGCTGGCAAAGGTGCAGGCAGTGGCCAAGCCTGACCAGCCGGTGATCATTATTTGCCGAAGCGGTAACCGAACTCGGGCAGCAGGCCAGTTCTTGTCTGGGCAGGCCGGCTACGAGAAGGTGTACAACGTCAAGGATGGCATGCGCGCCTGGGTACAGGAAGGTCGGCCGGTGACTGCGGTCGCCAGCGCTGTGGCGCAGTGTCCCTCCGGCGCACGCTGCTAAGCGCGCCTTGCATGTGCCGAATTGCATCAGGCGCGTGGCCGGTGATCAGGCCTGGCTTGCTGTGTTACCGAGCAGATTCTGATAGACGCGCAGATCGCCGTCGGAAAAACAACAGAAGCTCACCTCGTCAATGCCGCCGACCGCTTTTGTTGAGGCGCGCACCGTCGCTACGGCAATGCTCGCGGCCTGTTCGATCGGGTAGCCGTATACGCCCGTGCTGATACTCGGGATGGCAAGTGTGCGCAGTTTCTGGGCGGCAGCGATTTCGATCGTCCGGCGATAACACGAGGCCAGCAGTTCGGCCTCGCCGCTAGCGCCGCCCCGCCAGACCGGACCCACCGTGTGAATGATGTAGCTGGCCGGGAGTTGATAGCCGCTGGTGAGCTTGGCATCGCCGGTGTCACAGCCGCGAAGGGCTTGACAGGCGTGCAGCAATTCTCGACCGGCTGCACGATGGATTGCCCCGTCGACGCCGCCGCCGCCCAGTAGACATGAGTTGGCGGCATTAACGATCGCGTCGACGGCCAGAGTGGTGATATCGGCGTGCAATGCACGCAGCAGAGTGGTCATGGTGTCGCGGCCTGGTGATTGCCTGCGGCGATTGTAAGCACGCAAGTGCCAACGTCAAGTATCGTCGCAGGGTGCTGCGCAAGCCCCAAGTGCCGCAAAGCCCGGCTGGCGCCTTGCCGGCTTTGGCGGTAGGCTGAAGGTCTGTCGTGCGTCGCAGCCAGGCATCACTCTCGGACAAGCAGCAAGGAAGGTGGCCATCGTGAAAGCAGAGAAAGAGACCGTCGAAGGGCTTGCAGGTGCCCACCACATCGCCACGGATCCGCAGTGGTACAAGGATGCCGTGATTTACGAGCTGCATGTCAAGGCGTTCTTCGACTCCAATGACGACGGCACGGGCGACTTTCCCGGGCTGACCGAAAAGCTCGATTACGTCGCCGATCTCGGGGTCAACACGATCTGGCTGCTGCCCTTCTATCCGTCGCCGTTTCGCGACGACGGCTACGATGTGGCCGACTATCGCAACGTACACCCGACTTATGGCACACGGCAGGATTTCCGCGCTCTGGTGCGCGAGGCGCACAAGCGCGGCCTGCGCATCATCACCGAGCTGGTGGTCAATCACACCTCGGACGAGCATCCCTGGTTCCAGGCGGCGCGGCGCGCGCCGAAAGGCTCGTCGAAACGGAATTTCTACGTCTGGAGCGACGATCCGCACAAATATGCCGGGACGCGCATCATTTTCACGGATACCGAAAAGTCGAACTGGACCTGGGATGAGGTGGCGCAGCAGTACTACTGGCATCGCTTCTTCAGCCACCAGCCGGACCTCAACTTCGACAATCCGAGCGTGCGCCAGGCGGTCATTCGTACCATGCGTTTCTGGCTGGACATGGGCGTCGATGGCTTTCGCCTGGACGCGATTCCCTACCTCGTCGAGCGCGACGGCACCAGCAACGAGAACCTGCGCGAGACGCACCAGGTGATCAAGGAGATTCGCGCCAGCCTCGACGAGAAATACACCGGCAAGCTGCTGCTGGCCGAGGCCAATATGTGGCCGGAGGACGTGCGCGAATACTTCGGCGATGGCGATGAATGCCATATGGCCTACCACTTCCCGCTGATGCCGCGAATGTTCATGGCCATCGCCCAGGAGGATCGGCATCCGATCGTCGACATCATGCAGCAGACGCCGGAGATTCCCGAAGGCTGCCAGTGGTCGATCTTCCTGCGCAACCATGACGAACTGACGCTCGAGATGGTGACCAGCAAGGAGCGCGATTACATGTACGACATGTTCGCCGCCGACAAGCGCTCGCGCATCAACCTCGGTATCCGGCGCCGGCTGGCGCCGCTGATGGAAAACGATCGCGAGCGCATCAAGCTGATGAACAGCCTTCTGCTCTCGATGCCGGGTTCGCCGGTGCTCTATTACGGCGACGAGATCGGCATGGGCGACAACATCTTCCTTGGCGACCGCGATGGTGTGCGCACACCGATGCAGTGGACCTCGGATCGTAACGGCGGCTTCTCGCGCGCCGACCCGCAGCGCGTCTATCTGCCGCCAATCCAGGATCCCGTGTACGGTTTCGAGGCCATCAACGTCGAGGCGCAGCTGCGCGCGCCGGGCTCGCTGCTCAACTGGACGCGGCGTTTGCTGGCGGTTCGCAAGACCTCCTCGGCTTTCGGTCGCGGCACTTTCAAGCTCCTGCATCCGGGCAACCGCAAGGTTCTCGCGTATGTGCGCGAGTATGGCGACGATGTCATCCTCTGCGTGGCCAATGTCAGCCGCTCGGCGCAACCGGTCGAACTCGAGCTGGAGGCCTTCAAGGGTCGCGTTCCGGTCGAGATGATGGGGCGCAATGCCTTTCCGCCGGTCGGTGAACTGCCCTACATGCTGACCCTGCCGGGGCATGCGTTCTACTGGTTTCGCCTGAGCACCGATACCGCGGCGCCGGAGTGGTACGAGCAGCGCCTGGCGCCCGACACCCTGCCGGTGCTGGTTCTGTTCGATGGCTGGTCGAGCTTGTTCCGAGACCATGTGGTGCCATGGCGGATCGGCATGGCCGAGAAGCTGCGCGCGCAGTTCGAGCGCGAGCTGGCGCCGGCCTACGTCCAGCGCCAACGCTGGTTTGCCGCCAAGGGCGAGAGCGTCGAACGGGTGCAGATCGTCGAGCATGCGCGCTTCGAGGTCGAGCAGCGAAGCTGGCTGCTGACCCTGGTCGATATCTTGGGACCGCGCGAGACCGGGCGCTATTTCATGCCGCTGGCGCTGGCCTGGGACGACAGCGAGGAAGAGCGGGTCAGGGACATGGCCGCGGGGGCGCTGGCAAAAGTGCGCCAGCAGGCCGATGTTGGCCTGATCGGCGACGCGATGTCCGACGATGTCTTCTGTCACGCCGTCGTCGCGGCGATCGGCGCCGGTCGAACGCTGAAGGCCGGCAGCGGTCAGCTGCGTTTCGTGCCGACGCGCGCCTTCGCCGAGCTGGCGCCGGCCAGTTCCGAAGAGCTCAAGCCGGTCAAATTGCTGCGCCTGAGCAGCAATAGCGTCGCTCTCCTGGGCAGCCGGCTGTTCCTCAAGGCCTACCGGCGTATCCGCGAGGGCATCAATCCGGAACTGGAGATCGGCCGTTTCCTGACCGACGTGGTGAAGTTCCCGCACTGCGTGCCGGTCGCCGGTCATCTCGAGTATGTCGACCAGGCCGGCGCGGTCAGCACCCTGGCTTTGCTGCAGGCGGGTGTCGATAACCAGGGCGACGCGTGGACCTTTGCCATCGATGCATTGGTTCGCCACCTCGAGGAGTCGGCGGCGGCGACGGCGACCGAGATGCCCGCCTTGCCCGAGGGTTTCATGGCGCTGGTGCGCACCCTGGCCATGCGCAGCGCGCAGATGCATGCGGCGCTGGCCCAGCGCACCGGCGACGATGCCTTCGATCCTGAACCGATACAGGCTGCCGACATTCCGCAGTGGGTCAAGCAGGTGCACGATGATGCGCTGGCGACCATCGATCTGCTCTCGGCGCAGCGTGAACGCCTGCCGCAGGTGCTGCAGTCCTCGCTGCTCGCCTTGATTGCCGGCGCACCACGGCTATTGCAGCGCGTCGACGACTGTGCGCAGCATCCGCCGCAAGGGATCAAGACCCGTTATCACGGCGACTACCATCTCGGCCAGGTCCTGCTGGTCAAGAACGACTTCGTGATCATCGATTTCGAAGGCGAGCCAGCGCGATCGTTGCCCGAGCGTCGGCGCAAGCACTCGGCGCTGCGCGATGTGGCGGGCATGCTGCGTTCATTCGATTACGCGCGCCACACGGCGCTGCAGCAGGCGGCGCAGCACGCGGGCGCGCTCGAGAAACTGGCGCCGGTGACCGCTGCCTGGTTGCAGGAAGCGCGTGCCGACTTCCTCGATGCTTACCGCGAAGAGGCGGTTGCCGCCGGCTTGTACGGCAGTAATGAAGCGTTCGACGCGCAGAAGCCGCTGCTGGCGCTGTTCGAGATCGAGAAGGCGCTGTACGAATTGCGCTACGAACTGGCCAATCGCCCGGACTGGGTTGGCGTACCCTTGCGCGGTTTGCGTGCGCTGGCCGGCCTCGACGAGAGTGCTTGAAAAACGGAGACAGACATGGAAAGTTTTGACGTCATCATTCATCCGCTGCGCGCCTTTCTGGTCGAGATCGGCGTCTATCTGCCGCGTCTGGCGGTCGCGATAGTCGTCCTGATCGCCGGCTGGCTGATCGCCAAGGCCGTCCGCTTTGCCGTCGTCAAGGCCTTGCGGGCGCTGAACTTCCACATCCTTACCGAACGAGCGGGCGTCGATGGCTTCCTGCAGCAGGGCGGCAGCGAAACGGACACGACCGAATTGTTTGCTCTGCTCGTGTACTGGGTGGTGATTCTGGCCGCCCTGATCGTGGCTTTCAACGGCCTTGGCTTGCACCAGGTCACCGACCTCCTCACCCGGGCACTGTTGTTCCTGCCCAAGCTGCTTCTCGGGCTGCTGGTGATCATCGTCGGCAGTTATTTCGCCGGCTTTGTCGGCAAGGCGGTGCAGAGGTCGCTGCACAATGCCGGCATCAGCGATGGCGAACTGCTCGGGCGCATCGCCAAGTACGCCATCGTCGTGTTCATGGTGTTGATCGCGGTGGATCATATCGAGGTCGGCGGGGGGCTGGTACAGGACACTTTCCTGATCCTGCTGGCGGGCGTGGTCCTGGCACTGGCCCTGGCTTTTGGCATCGGTGGGCGCGAATGGGCGGCACATTTGCTGCAGCGCTGGTTTCCACGTCGGCACAGTGACGATTGAACGTCTGAGGGAAGATGGGAAAACTGCTGCTGGCACCGATGGAGGGTCTGGTCGACGATGTGCTGCGCGACGTGCTGACGCGCGTCGGCGGGTATGACCTGGCGGTCAGCGAGTTCGTTCGCGTTTCCGGCAATCTGCTGCCGCCGCGCGCCTTCCGGCGGCTTTGCCCCGAGCTCGACAACGGCAGCCGAACGCGCGCCGGCACGCCGCTGGTGGTGCAGCTGCTCGGCAGCGATCCGGGCTGTCTGGCCGAGAATGCCGCACAACTGGTCGAACTGGCGCCGGCGGGGATCGACCTCAACTTCGGTTGTCCGGCACCGACCGTCAATCGCCACGGCGGTGGCGCGTCGCTGCTGGCCGATCCCGAACAGCTGTTGCGCATCGTGGCGGCGGTGCGCCGCGCGGTGCCGCCGGAAATCCCGTTTACCGCCAAGATGCGGCTCGGCGTGCGCGATACGGCGAGAACGCTCGACTGCGCGCGGGCGCTGGCCGCCGGTGGCATCGTGGCGCTGGTCGTGCATGCCCGCACCCGCACCGATGGCTACCGACCGCCGGCACATTGGGAATGGATCGATCGCATCCGTGCAGTGGTGCAACAGCCGGTGATCGCCAACGGCGAGGTATGGACGCTTGCCGACCACGCGCGCTGTTGTGCGGTGAGTGGCAGCGACGACGTGATGATCGGTCGCGGCGCGGTCGCCGATCCTTTCCTCGCACGGCGTATTCGCGCGCAGGCGGCCGGCGAAGTCGTCAGCGCTGATCGTTGTGCCGACTGGCGGCTGCTGCAGCCGCTGCTGGCGTCGTATTGGCAGCAGGTTTGCGCCAAGGTCGCGGCCCGGCATGCGCCGGGGCGGCTCAAGCTCTGGCTGGGGTCCTTGCGGCGCAACTTCGTCGAAGCCGAAGCCTTGTTCGTGGCCGTCAGGACGCTCGCCGGGGTGGAAGAAATCAGCCGCGTGCTCGAACTGCACGGGATTGCCGCGCACAAGCTCCCGGCCTAGATGCAAGGCAACTCGCGCGTCCCGAGCAGCGCCCAGAGCGACATCCACGAGCACCTGGCCCTGGTTGTCGCGCGCCACGCCAGCACGCCGTTCCGCAAGCCCTATGCCGACTACAATCGCGCCGCCTTTGCAGCAAGTTTCGAGCGCTACCAGCGCCTGGCGCCGGGCGCGCCCTTGATCCTCGACGCCTGCTGCGGGGTCGGGGAGAGCAGCCTCGTGCTGGCCAGGGCCTACCCGACCCACTACGTCATCGGCGTCGACCAGTCTGCCGCGCGCCTGCAGCGCGGCCAGCAGGGGCTCCCGCGGGAACGAGCCGAACACGGGCAGGGCGAGCCGCACGAGCCGCAATCGCCGCACGACGGGCCGCCTGCCCGGCCAGCCAACCTCGACCTGGTGCGCGCCGATCTGGTCGACTACTGGCGCCTGCTGCTCGATGCCGGGGTGCGACTCGATCGCCACTACCTGCTCTATCCCAACCCCTGGCCGAAAATCGGACACCTGCGCCGACGCTGGCATGGACACCCGGTGTTTCCGGCGCTGCTCGCTCTCGGCGGGGTGCTCGAGTGCCGCAGCAACTGGCCGATATACATCGCCGAGCACGCCCTGGCGGTGGAGAAGCTGACTGGCCGGGCTGCGCCTTGCGAAGCGTATCTTCCCGAGCAGGCGATGACGCCGTTCGAACGCAAGTATCTGGAGTCCGGCCATCGCCTGTATCGCACGGTCAGTGATCTGGCTTGAAATCGGCCATGCCTCTCGCCCTCTGCGCGACACCGGCAGCGCCCCCGCCGCGCGAACGCTCAGGGTTGCGGATCATCAATAGTGACAGTGACCCAGGAACCTGCGGCTTCGGCGATCCAGAAACCTCGAAGCGCGCGCGCAGCGGGTGTTCCAAGCGTGAGTTGCTGGTGCATCTGACGGTAGCCCATGCGCAATTCGTAGAGTCCTGGCACGAGACCGGAGAAATACCAGAGCCCGCCGAATCCGTCCGTGCCGCCGAGTCGGAGTATCCCACCATGCCAGTAGAGCTTGGCGTCCAAGTGGAAAACTTGCGATTCGCCAGGCGCCAGCAATGGACAGTTCTTCACATCCGGGGGCAGCGTGCGGTTCCTTCCTCCGTCGATCGCGATGGAGCGGCCGTGCGCATCACGCAAAGCGGGTACCAATGTGTCGAAATTCGTAAAGCGAAGCGCCTGGTCAGAGCGATTGGTGATGCGCAAGCCAAGTTGCACCGTGGTTGTCGCGCCGACAGCAGGGATGGACCAAACGGGCGCACCCGAGACCGTTTCAAAACCCACATCGCGTGCCGCCGCGCGACTGGGTGTGGTCATCGCCATTCCTGGAGAGTCGCCGCCTACCGCCAGGCCGGCTGACGAAACGAAGGCCAGGACCACGGAGAAACCAGCCGCCAGCATCTGCCACCTGGTGCGGCCCGCCGAAGCGGATTGTCGACGACAATCGCGCTCGCCATGCCTCTTTCGCAATTCGCCTCCCCCGCGTCCGGGTACCTGTCGTGAAGCGGCGCCACCTGGTCAGTTGCGATTCCGCGAGGTCGATACCTGGATATCGCGCCGTCGCGACAGGGTGAGCAGAAAGAGGACGGTCACTATCAGCAGCAGCGGCGCAGGTTCGGGGACGACGTTGCGCCAGCCCCAATTGACACCATTGTATATTCGGACTTGCCGGACATCTGCAATTTCCGTCAGTTCCTCAACCAGGTAGAGCTCTGCCATCCAGACATGATCGTTTCCAGCATCGGGACGATATGGGCCATCCTGGAAGCGGGGTGGCGCGGTCGGAAAGGTCGTTCCGGCGATGATTTCTGCCGCCGAGAATACGTCGTAGTAAGGAACGACAACGTCGGCAGGCGGCGTGAAGACCGAGGTGTCGATTACATCCTCGCCGACGCCGTGGCCGCCCTGACCGTGGTTGTCGACGACGCGCTGAATCCAGTGATATGACCGCGTCGAATCCGTGAAATCGACGATGTCGCCAACACCGGTAACGTAGTTCATGTCGAAGTTGGCACCGACTCTGGCGGGGATGCCCACCGCATCGTAGACGTCGATGTTGAAAGCGCCTGTCAGGTCGGATGTTGCCGAAAAGAAGCGCCAACCGGTGGCAAATGCGGCACTGAGGGTATTGACAAACCCGGCCGATCCGCCGCGTGGCGCCAGGGTTACCGACAATCCCTTGAGCGTCGTCCTGCCGGCTTTGGTACCGATCACGTAACTCTCGTCCGGATCGTAGCGAAGGTCGGCGCCTGGCTGGACAGGCGTGATGGTGATCGCGAGCGCCGAATTGCTCGGGAATCCGCCAAGAACCGATGTCAATAGCAAAACCAGGGCGATGCTACGGCCTGCCTCGCAGAAAGATCGCTCACGTTTCATGTGTACCTCCTCTACGTTCGCCGCATCCCGCGCTCCGCCGATTTCTGGAGTTTCAACAAACCGCCGCGCATTCTAGGCACGCTGATGGATGATGCGACAATGGTGTCTGTGGTTTTCAGTTCTCCTTTTTTCCGGCTTCGATGTGAACCAAGGTCGCGCCCGACCGTTCATGCGCCGCGTGATGGCCGGCAGGGGTCAGGGCTGTGCGCTTGCCCGCTGGTGTCCCTACCTGGCGACCGGGCAGACGGCGCTCACGAAGCTCGCGGTGCGTGCTGCAGCGATGGGATGCTTCGCCGACCGAGCCAGCCGAGCCCGGACAGGCCCAAGGCGAGAAGGGCAAGGGTTCCGGGTTCGGGAACGGATACCAGGTCGAAGCCTACGACGGTCCCCGAGCCCGTGTAGCCCGGTATTGAAATTCCGCTGAACCCGTCGGTGTTTGCGCCGTTTACGAAATTCAGCAAGTCGCCGGTTGCAAATACTCCGGGAAGCTGCAAGTTGGCACCGTCGAAAGCTGGAAAGTCAATTTCTACGAACACGTCGAAGAAGGAACCGACCTGAGAACCGCTATCACGGCGGAGAATCGGGTATTGCGTGCCTGGCACGATGGTGTCGTTGATGGGCACGTTGATTGGATTGAAGAATGCCGCCAGCGGCTTGCCGGCAGTGAAGTCGAAATATTCGATGTTGTCGAATGGCGCGTTGGGCTTGAGGAAGCTCACGGTACCGTCTGCCGCCACGAAATCCTGTGCGCAAGGAATCGAGGGGTCGCCGTTCTTGAAGGTGTAGTCGCATCCGATGAGATGCCCGGGCACTTGGCCCGTCAAGGTATCCACCTTTTCGGAATGGGCGAGGGTGGCCGTGATGCACAATGAAGCTCCCAACAAGAATGTCGTCACACTTCTAGTCAAGCTTGCCATGATCGATACCTCCTCCATGAGATGGGATCCTTGTTCCAGAAAGAGCGAGGCAGAAGCGCATGCCGCGATCGCCGCCGCTCGGCATGACACCTCCGCCGAAAGAGCATTCACCGGCAGGAAAAAGTCAAGCAGAAAATATGCCTAATCTAAAAAACATCGGTAAACCAAAGGCCTAGAATGCGCAGGCCAGCGAAACGATCAGGCCAGTGTAAAATTTCTCGACAGAAGGGATTGATCAAGTTCGAATTGATTTGCTGGGCGGGCCCATGCTGCGGCGTGCCTGCCTTTCCGCAACCCGGTCGCGAGGGATGCCTGGCAATGCCTGGCGGGCCACTCGGCTCCTTTCGCGAGTTCCGGGCAGCGCGCTTCACAGCAAGTCGTATGTCTTATATAATACATACCAATCGGGCCAGGCTGCCGAGCGCCGAAGTTGTTGCCGTCCGGGGCAAACGGCTGCCCGCCGTGTGCTCGTGCGCCGCTTCCCTTGCGGCCTTGCAGTACAATTGGCCTTTTGCTGCCTTCACTTCTTGAGAAAGGACGTCGCCGTGCTGGAATCCTATCGTGCCCACGTCGCCGAGCGCGCTGCGCTTGGCATTCCGCCCCTGCCGCTGACTGCACAGCAGACCGAAGCGTTGGTCGAGCTGCTGAAGAATCCGCCGCAAGGTGAAGAGGAGGCTCTGGTCGAGCTGCTGACCTACCGGGTTCCCGCAGGCGTCGATGACGCGGCCAAGGTCAAGGCGGTATTCCTGGCCAAGGTCGCCAAGGGGGAGGAGAGCTGCGCGCTGGTTTCCAGGGAGAAGGCCACCGAACTGCTCGGCACCATGCTCGGCGGTTACAACGTCAAACCGCTGATCGACCTGCTCGGCGGCCCGACCGGCGCCATCGCCGCGGAAGCCCTCAAGAAGACCCTGCTGGTTTTCGACTTCTTCCACGACGTCAAGGAACTCGCCGACAAGGGTGACGCCAACGCCAAGTCCGTCCTGCAGAGCTGGGCCGACGGCGAGTGGTTCACCTCGCGTCCGGAAGTGCCGACTTCGCAGAAACTGACCGTGTTCAAGGTCACCGGCGAAACCAACACCGACGACCTGTCGCCGGCGCCAGACGCCTGGTCGCGTCCGGACATTCCGCTGCATGCGCTGGCGATGCTCAAGAACCCGCGTCCGGGCATCGAAGCCGACGTTGCCGGCGAGCGCGGCCCGATCAAGCAGCTCGAAGCGCTGGCCAAGAAAGGCAATCTGATCGCCTACGTCGGCGACGTCGTCGGTACCGGTTCGTCGCGCAAGTCGGCGACCAACTCCGTGCTCTGGTTCACCGGCGAGGACATCCCCTTCGTTCCCAACAAGCGTTTCGGCGGCTTCTGCCTGGGTTCGAAGATCGCGCCGATCTTCTTCAACACCATGGAAGATGCCGGCGCGCTGCCGATCGAACTCGACGTCGAGCAGATGGAAATGGGCGACGAGATCGAACTGCGGATCGATACCGCGACCACCAAGGTCACCGCGCTGAAGAACGGTGCCGTGATCGCCGAATCGCAACTGAAGACCCCGGTGATCCTCGACGAAGTGCGTGCCGGTGGCCGCATCCCGCTGATCATCGGCCGTGGCCTCACCACCCGGGCGCGCGAAGCGCTTGGCCTGCCGGTCTCGACCCTGTTCCGCGTGCCGCACAACCCTGCCGACCCGGGCAAGGGCTACACGCTGGCGCAGAAGATGGTCGGTCGTGCCTGCGGCCTGCCGGAAGGCAAGGGCGTTCTGCCGGGGACCTATTGCGAACCACGCATGACCACCGTCGGCTCGCAGGACACCACCGGCCCGATGACCCGCGACGAACTCAAGGATCTGGCCTGCCTCGGCTTCTCGGCCGACATGGTGATGCAGTCCTTCTGCCATACCGCCGCCTATCCGAAGCTGGTCGATGTGCGCACCCACCGCGAGCTGCCGGCTTTCATCAGCACCCGTGGCGGCGTCTCGCTGCGTCCGGGCGACGGCATCATCCACTCCTGGCTGAACCGCCTGCTGCTGCCCGACACCGTCGGCACCGGCGGCGACTCGCACACCCGTTTCCCGATCGGTATCTCCTTCCCGGCCGGCTCCGGCCTGGTCGCCTTTGCCGCCGCCACCGGCGTGATGCCGCTGGACATGCCGGAATCGGTACTGGTGCGTTTCAAGGGCAAGCTGCAGGACGGCGTCACCCTGCGTGACCTGGTCAACGCCATTCCCTACTACGCCATCAAGGCCGGCCTGCTGACCGTCGAGAAGAAGGGCAAGAAGAACATCTTCTCGGGCCGCATTCTCGAAATCGAAGGTCTGCCGGATCTCAAGATCGAACAGGCGTTCGAACTCTCCGACGCCGCCGCCGAGCGTTCCGCCGCCGCCTGCGCGATCCAGCTCGACAAGGCACCGATCATCGAGTACATGCGCTCGAACATCACCCTGATGAAGTGGATGATCGCCACCGGCTACGAAGACAAGCGCACCCTGGGCCGTCGCATCAAGGCCATGGAAGCGTGGATCGCCAAGCCCGAACTGCTCAAGGCCGACGCCGGCGCCGAGTACGCCGCGGTGATCGAAATCGATCTCGCCGACGTCAAGGAGCCGATCGTCGCCTGCCCGAACGACCCGGACGACGCCAAGCTGCTTTCCGAAGTCGCCGGCGCCAAGATCGACGAAGTCTTCATCGGCTCGTGCATGACCAACATCGGCCACTTCCGTGCCGCCGGCAAGGTCCTCGAAGGCAAGACCGACATCCCGACCCGCCTGTGGGTTGCGCCGCCGACCAAGATGGACGCCGCGATCCTCAACGAGGAGGGCTACTATGCCATCCTCGGCAAGTCCGGCGCGCGCATGGAAATGCCCGGCTGCTCGCTGTGCATGGGTAACCAGGCGCAGATCAAGAAGGGCAGCACGGCGATGTCCACCTCGACGCGCAACTTCCCGAACCGCCTCGGCATCGACACCTTCGTCTATCTCGGCTCCGCCGAACTGGCCTCGATCTGCGCCCTGCTGGGCCGCATCCCGACCGTCGCCGAGTACATGGAGCAGGTGAAGGTGGTGAACGCCAAGGCCGCCGATGTCTATCGCTACATGAACTTCGATCAGATCAGGGAGTTCAGCGAGGTGGCGGATACGGTGACTGTCTGACCTTTGCAGTCAGCGACAGTGGAGAAGGCCCCCGCCGGCAAGCTGGCGGGGGCTTTTTCCTTTTTCTTGGCGAGCTTGCTCGGCGAAGTGCAGCTACCTCTTGGGTGGCCCATTGCGTGCTGCGCGCGCCTCCCACCTGCAGTGCAGCCTCAGCAAGCGGTCGGCGGGGATTTCAACAGCGGGATCCGGGCCTGAATCGGCGATTGACGGTGGCAGCTTGCGTCGGTGATACTTGCTGGTCACGTCAGTGCGCTCATCTCTTCGTAGGTTCACTTAGGCCGATAAACAGGGGAATATCAATATGTACAAGACTGTTCTGGTACCCATCGACATGGCGCACCTTGCCGAAGGCAAGGCAAACGTCACTCTTGCCGCAAGCTACGGCGCGCAGGGTGCGAAGGTCATTTTGCTTAACGTAGTGGAAGACATCCCGAACTGGGCAGCGATCGATCTGCCGGCAGGTCTGCTCGAGAAGTCAGTCGAATCGATTAGAGCGCAACTGCAGGAGATAGCCAAAGCCAGTGGCAGCAAGATGGATGTCGATGTCAGAACCGGTCATTCCTACAATACGATTCTCGAGGTGGCCGAGAAGAGCAAGGCCGATTTGATCATCATCGCCTCGCATCGGCCCGGTCTGCAGGACTATTTCCTCGGCTCGACCGCCGCCAAGGTCGTGCGTCACGCCAACTGCTCCGTGCTGGTAGTTCGTTAGGAAAGCGCCGATCGGCCAACCGCTGCTGCCTTACTTGCCCGCGCGGCAGCGGTCTTCGTATCCTGCCGGATAGGGAAAAAACGGGCCGGGTTCCGGCCTTACCACAAGCCAACGAGCAAGACCCAAGTTGCCAAAACGGAACGAGCGGGCAACTCCAGCATCATCGCATGCCTTCTCGGCCAGTCGAGTCTGCCAGTAACTCCAGCTGCTCTTGTATTCCATTCGCGGAGGCCCTTGCGAGTACTGCGCGCTCGCTTTGCGCCCGGCTGCGCTACGAGCGCCCACTGATTCCTCGGCTTGACCTATACATGCACGCGCACCGTTCGACCTTTCTCGTTTTCGCCCTGGCCTTGCTGCTTGCGCTCCTCGTGCTTTCGGGCGCCAGGCCTTATGACCGGGCGACATGGGTGATGGAAGTGTTTCCCATCTTCATTGCCGTACCTGTGCTGCTGAGTACTTACAGGCGCTTTCCGCTGACTACGCTGCTCTACGTCTGCATCTTTCTGCACGCCTTGGTACTCATGCTTGGCGGCGCCTACACCTATGCCCGCGTCCCGCTCGGCTTCCAGATTGCGGACTACCTCGATCTCGCCCGCAATCCGTACGACAAGATCGGGCATTTCTTTCAAGGCTTTGTGCCGGCGTTGGTGGCGCGCGAGATACTCGTTCGGGGTGCTTACGTGGCGGGCCGCAAGATGCTGGTCTTCAACGTTGTCTGCATCGTGCTCGCGATCAGCGCCTGCTATGAGTTCCTCGAGTGGGGCGCCGCGCTCCTGCTGGGCCAAGGCGCAGACGAGTTCCTCGGGACGCAGGGTGATCCCTGGGACACGCAGTCCGACATGTTCTTTGCTCTCATCGGCGCAGTTTGCGCGTTGTTTTTGCTGTCGGGCGAACAGGATCGGCAAATCCGGCGCTTGACGAGTGCAGCACTTGGTGAAACGGCTCCCGATCGGTTCGCCAGCACCAGCCGCAGACATCGCAGCGAGGGAAGCGTGGGCAAGCCGTCTGGCGAGCAGGGGCAAGGCCTCGAAACGGGAAACGACCCGTCGTGAGCACGGCGTCGCAGCCGCGCGGCCCTCAGCGCTCGTAGGATTCGCTGCGCGCGGCCGCGCTCAGCGGCACCAGGAAGGCGCTTGGATCCGGCAGCACTTTCTGCCGCACCGCCGCCAGCGTGATCTCGCCGCCGTAGCTCACCGATGACTGCAGGTGGCCGCGGATGCGCTCCAGGATACTGCTGACGCTGCCGCGGTAAGGCACCTGGATTTCCTGGCCCTCGGGCGCGGTTTCGAGCGCCGCGTCGAGCTCTTCGCTGCTGCCGCTGTCGTACAGCGTTTCCAGCACCGCCTCGGGCGAGGTCATGCCGCGGTAGATCTT